>CAIXGT010000139.1 GCA_903919105.1 uncultured Spartobacteria bacterium
AGGATGCAGAAGGCTCCGGAAAACAAACCTACCATCAGATCCTTCAGAGGACGGCCACTGCCATGCAGACCGAGCTCTGCAAACGAACGAATCCGTAGTGACCGCAGCAGTGGCCAGAGCAACAGAATGGCAGCTACCTGCAGGCTGCGTGAGAGATAGCGGTGGAAGGGCATTCCCTGGACCTGTCCGATCAGACCGCTGAGAAAATGAGGCGGGAGCATCTGGATCAGATGCCAGGCTAGGGGTGCAGCCAGGGCCCCGCCGATCAGGACGAGCAGAAGGTAGAGAAAGATCTTCCCGAGGGAGCGCACGCAAGGGAAGCTAGCAGTTCAAGCCATGAGAGGAAACCATGAATGGAAAGTTCGCGATGAGGACGGCGTGAAACGGGAACTCCGTGTCATCAAGGAAGCCAGCCTCTTCCGCTTCCAGACCAAGCGTGCCGACGCGGAAGTCTGGACCTATTACGACAATAAGAAGACCAAGCCGGCGGCGGCTGATGTCGAGTCGCTGATCGAAGTCCTTGAGCGGAAATACCAGCGCAAGCGCACCCCTTACAGCGATCTCGTCCTAGCCAGAAAAATGCTGGCCGACGTCTTGAGCCCGAAGTGAGGGGAGCGCCCCGGAGGGGCGGGAGATAGGAGATAGGAGTTTGGATATGGGAGATTGGAGTTAGGGATGAGACCTGAATCTTGTCGTAACGTATGCGAAGCAACGTCCGGGCAAGCAAACCTGAAGGCCGAGTCGAAAGTCGAGAGCCCCATCTTCCATCTTCTATCTTCCATCTTTTGCGCCCCCGCCCGAGAAACCAGCTCAATAAAAAGCCCCACTCCGTTGCCGGTAGTGGGGCTTTTGGGAAAGAAGAAGTGTTATGCCGTGCTCTTGCGACGGGCGGCGATCACAAGACCCAAAGACTAGGCTTTCTCGACTTGCCAGTACTCCAGCTCCACCGGCGTGTCGCGTCCGAAGATGCTGACACTGACGCGGAGCTTGCCGCGCTCGGGGTCGACTTCCTCGACGATGCCCTGCTGGTTCTGGAAGGGGCCGTCGGAGACCTTGACCTTGTCGCCGACCTCATAAATGACCTTGGCGGTGACGGTGTCCTCGCGCTCTTTCATCTGAGAAAGCATGGCCTCGACCTCTTTCTGCCGCATAGGGATGGGCTTGTCCTTGGTGCCGGCGAATCCAATGACTCCGGTGGTGTCCTTGATGAAGTACCAGGCCTTGTCGATGAGTTCGTTGTTCTCATCGAGGAGATGCATGTTGACGATGAGGTAACCTGGAAAGAATTTGCGCGTAGTCTCAGTCTTTTTACCGCGCTTGATCTCCTGCACCCGCTCGGTGGGAATGAGCACCTCGAAGACATGGTCGCCAAGTTCCTCGGTGGCGATCCTCTTGACGATATTGGCGTGGATTTTCTTTTCCTGTCCGGAGAGGACGTGAACAACGAACCACTGGTCTTTCGGGGCTAATGCCATGAGCGGATAATTTGGTAGAAACCGGGGGTGTGCCGGTTAGGGCTTGGTCAGGAATCCGACCACATTGATGGTGATGAAATCGAAGAAGGAGATGTAACCGCCGACCAGAAGCATGGCGATAATGACAACCAACGTGGAATCCCAAAGCTCTTTGTACTTGCGGAATCCGCGCTCGCTGTCATCCCAAGGCCACTGGACCTTCGTCAGTTCCGTACGGACTTCACCGAAGTAGGAGAATAATTTATTTGCCATACAAGGGGATCAGGAAGTGCGGAGGCGATTGAAAAGAGCGAAGGATGCAGAGCAGGCCAGGAGGGACTCGAACCCCCAACAAACGGTTTTGGAGACCGCTACTCTACCAATTGAGCTACTGGCCTAGGCTCTTGCGATGTTTTATTCGATGATCTCGGAGACACGACCCGCACCGACGGTACGGCCGCCTTCACGGATTGCGAAGCGGATTGTCTTCTCCATGGCGATCGGGCTACCGAGTTCGACCTCGATGGCGACGTTGTCACCAGGCATG
>CAIXGT010000140.1 GCA_903919105.1 uncultured Spartobacteria bacterium
CGAACAGCCTCGATGAAGTCGACGGCGTAGTTGTTGTGCTCCTCGATGCCGGTGGCGACCGTAAGGATATTAGGGTCGAAGATGATGTCTTCAGGATCAAAGCCGATCTTGTCCACGAGCAGACGGTAGGCGCGGGTGCAGATGCGGACCTTCTCATCCTTCGTTGCGGCCTGCCCCTCTTCGTCGAAGGCCATGACGATCACAGCAGCGCCGTAGCGCTGGGCCAGACGGGCCCGCTTTAGGAAGGTCTCTTCTCCATCCTTCAGACTAATCGAATTGAGGACGCATTTGCCTTGGAGACACTTCACTCCCTTCTCGAGAACCGACCACTTCGAGCTGTCGATCATGATCGGCACACGGCTGATTTCCGGATCCGCGGCAAGCAGGTTCAGGAAGGTCACCATCACCGCCTCGCTGTCGAGCATTCCCTCGTCGACGTTCACATCGAGAATATTGGCACCACTCTCGACCTGCTGGCGTGCCACCGAGAGGGCCGCCTCGTAATCACCGGCAATAATCAGCTTCGAGAACCGGGGCGAGCCGGTGACATTGGTCCGCTCACCGACCATCATGAAGGAACTTCCCTTGCCTATGGTCAGGGGCTCAAGTCCGCTCAGGCGTAGGGATGGGGTACGAGTCATGGGTTGCGGGGAGGATGGAGACGCACGGCCTCGGCTATGGCTGCAATATGCTCTGGCGTGGAACCGCAACAACCGCCGAGCAAGTTGATCCATCCCTGGGCGGCAAATTCACCTACGAGGGCGGCCATCTCGGGAGCTGTCTGATCGTAACCGCCGAAGGCATTCGGCAGACCCGCATTAGGATAACAGCTGATGTAGCAGTCAGCGATGCTCGAGAGTTCCTCGATGTAGGGGCGCATCTCGGCGGCACCCAGAGCGCAGTTGATTCCTACTGCTAGGGGCTTGGCATGGCGGACGGAATTCCAGAAAGCCTCCACGGTCTGACCAGAGAGCGTGCGACCTGAGGCGTCGGTGATGGTGACCGAGAGAATGATTGGCCAGCGCATCCCGCGTTTTTCAAAGACTTCTTCGCAGGCAAAAATCGCGGACTTCAGATTCAAGGTATCGAAGACAGTCTCGAGAAGCAGCAGATCGACTCCACCATCGAGTAAGGCCTCAACCTGCTCGGTGTAGGAAATCACGAGACTGTCGAAGGTGACGGCACGGTATCCGGGATTGTTCACATCCGGTGACATGGAGGCCGTACGGTTTGTCGGCCCCACCGCACCTGCCACAAAGACACGCCGTCCCGGATTCGCGCCCATGAATTCATCAGCGGCTTCGCGAGCCACCTTGGCCCCAGCAAGATTGATCTCCCTGACGGCATCTTCCAGCCCGTAGTCAGCCTGGGAGACCGTCGTGGTACTGAAGGTGTTGGTCTCGACAATATCGCTCCCTGCATCGAAGTAGCCTCGATGGATCCCCTTGATCACGTCGGGACGTGTGATGGAGAGGATATCGTTGTTTCCCTTCAGGTCATGCCTGTGATTTTTGAATTGCTCACCCCGGAAGTCTTCTTCAGTCAGGGGGTGACGCTGGATCATCGTTCCCATCGCGCCGTCGAGCAGTGCAATCCGGCGGGTGAAAAGCTCTCTTAAGAGGGCATCCGATTCGTGATTGGGAAGGGTGGTGGTCATCAAACGGGCGGCATTACAGATTGGAGAGAGAGTAAGGTAATGTTACAGGTTGCTGATGCTGGAATCCATTGAAACAATCATGGTAGAAGGAAAAGAAATCTCCGTTTTTCTGCCGATTTCCTACGAACAGACTCCTGTCAGGAAGTTTCCTATTCTCCTGATGCTGACCCCGGGACTGAAGGCCCAGGAAGCGATTGCCGAACTTCATGTGCAAGGAGTGTTGCCGGAGATGATAGTGGCAGAAGTGCTTGTGTCTGATGTTCCCACCGATCCGATTGCAAACATAGCCGGGCTTGCTGAACGCTTCCGATTGCTCGACTCCTCTTCGGCACGTTGGATCGGGGGAACGGGGCACGCCGCGGTAGATGCTTTTCGTGCTCTGCTGGATCATCCAGAAAATTTCAGTGCCGCGTGCTGTCTCTCGACCTCGTTTGAGGGCGTGGAGGGTGCTCCTCCGCCTCACTCTCCGATGCTGCTCCATCTGGAGGAAAGGAAGTCTCTGCCTGCAGACAGTCGCATCTATTTCGACTATGGCACAATCGGCCTGGACGAGTGCTATGAGCCGTACCATCGCGATCTCGGAGCCATCCTCCGCTGCAGGGGCTGGAAGGACGGGGAAGACTTCCAAATCCATCGCCACACGGGCGGATCCCAAGAGATCACATCCTGGCAGCAGAGAATCGGTCCTGCGCTCCGCTGGCTTGTGCGGCGATAACATCAGGCCGGAATGCATTAGGCTGGAATGGCTTTGGTCGATTCCGTACGAATGGGGACAAGCATACGCTCCACAGTAACAAAGAAAGCCGCGAAGAGGAGATCACTCACGAGGCTGTTGCGGAAGAATGTCCACGTGGGAGGATAGCCGGGCAGACCGATGGTCAGCGACTGGATCCAACCGCCAAAATTCTGGGGATAAGCAGCAAGCCCCAGCCAGCTTCCGGTATTGGTGATCAGATAAAAGAGGACTGAAGCAACCAAGGTTCCTCCTAGGATCGCCAGAAGACCACCACGTCGTTCACGGATCATACAGCCCAGACCGACGGCGATCAGATAACCAGGCAAGGTCCAGAGAAGCTGGGTGGAGACCACGGGCACTCCATAGTTGACATTGAGTAGGGCATCCGAAACCAGAAGGGCTACGACAGGCACCATAAGTCCCATCCATCCCGGGATAAAGACAGCTCCGCAAAGGGCCGCCGCCATGAGTGGGGAGAAATTCGGCAAAGTCTCCGGGGCCAGATCGACACGGAGCACCCGGAAGAAGATCCCTGTAAGGAGAAGGATCAGCGTGAGAAGCATCGAAAAGGGAGCAGTGTTAGGAATTTTCATTTACTGAGGCGTGATAAGAGAGGGGTCTAGCTTGCCAATATTGGCACCAGGCATCCGGGAATCAAGCGTTCCGGCCATCATCGGAAGATATCCCGCCGATCCGTCGGCATACCCTACCATCGCCTGCCCCCCCACGCGGAAGTGGACGGTTTTTTCGGTGGTGTTGAAATAGTAGAATTCCTCCACCATGGGCTTTTTTGCCGAGGCGGGTGCTTGGAACGTGTTCACCTGTGCACAGGTGGCGAAAACAGGGACCTTTCCGGAGCGCACGAGTGCCAATTGGTTCTTTCCCTGAAGAAGAAGATTGTAGCCGTAGGCGAAATGAGTGGAGCCGTATTTCGGCTTGAAAGTGTTCCCTGCACGCGCAAACGAAGGGTCTAGGGACATTCCCCCTGATGCCGCAATGTATGGGCCAAGCGGGCCTTGATTAAGATCGAGCCAACGCTTCCCTTCCGGCGCACTCATGCTAGCCGTTGACTCAAAACCGAACCACCACTGGGTGCCACCGTTCGTGCTGACCCTGTAAGGCCAGAAGGTCATATTGTTCTCGGCTAGGTAAGACTGGGCGGCGGCATTGAGTTGCGCGATGGAATGGGCGCTGGTGGCCCCAGTCGAGGAGGCAAAAACGCTTTGCGCCGCAGGGATCAGGATAACCCCCAACACTGCCACAATCGATATCGTGACAAGCAACTCAGTCAGGGTGAAGGCACCACAATTCTGCTTCATAACCGCTTCCCCCTACTCCAACGAAGGTAAAGAAACATCCCTCCCGCAGCTAAAGCAAGGAGAGCAAGCGACGATGGTTCGGGTATCGAAAGAGGTGCCGCTCCACCGTACGTACCGATTATGACAGGCTGGCTGATGCCATTCGTATCCGTGTAATAATAAGTATCGCTGCTATTAACTCCATAGGAATAGGAATAGGGGCTGATGGTCCAGGCATCATAGGAACCATTGGTCAACCACCGTGTGTCCGAGGTGTTGGGCGAGATTGCCCAATCCGAGGAGGGTTGATTAAAAGTAAAATCCGTATTGTCCCCATAGGGTACATATTCACTCCCTCCCTTCATCCAGTAGGTCCAGACCGGCCCGGGATTGGCGGTCGGGTCCACCACTGAAGTCGTACTGCCAATCGTAAAACTCTTAGTCAGGCCAAAAGCTCCGGTGGTGAAACTCAGGGCGTATGGGGTGCCCTGTGAGTCAGCGAGGACCGCATTGAGAAGGTCCGTACCAGACCAATTCGTACCGCTAGTAGGATTGATCAACCCATCGTAGTACCAAGCATATTCAATCGGGCTCGCACTCAAGGTTGATTCATCGAAAACAAGGTAGGAAATATTGGCTGTCACGTTACTCGTATCACCAAAGGCAACAGTGATCGTTTCTTTGCCGGTAATGACGTCGGCGCGGCTGTTTGATCCAATCAAAAGGAATGCACCCAGGCAGAGGAGGAACCTCCTAAAAACTCGCGGATATTGAATCAACACATTTTCATTAGATGATATGAATAA
>CAIXGT010000141.1 GCA_903919105.1 uncultured Spartobacteria bacterium
GAGAAGGCGTAGAGATAGCCGTTGTCCTCCTCAGGAACGAAAGAACCGGGAAGCTTCATTCCGAAGAACCCGGAGAGCAGGACCATCCCGAGAATCAGGAACCCGGCAATGAAGGACTTCCTCAGGAGGAAGCGGCAGGTCCCAATGTATTTATTGCGACCGGCATCAAAGACTTTGTTAAACCCTTTGTAGAAGGCGCCGAGCGGGCCACCCACCTCCGTGCGGGGACGCAGGAGCATGGCTCCGAGGGCAGGGCTGAGGCTCATCGCATTGAAGGTCGAGATGATGACCGAGATCGAAATGGTGAGCGCGAACTGCTGATAGAGACCACCGGTGATGCCGGGTAGGAAGATCGTCGGAATGAAGACCGAAGAGAGGATAAGAGCCGTGGCAATCAAGGGTCCGGTCACCTGCTCCATCGCCTTGATGGCCGCATCCTTCGGAGAGAGACCTTCCTCAATATGGTGTTCGATTGCCTCGACGACCACAATCGCATCATCGACGACCAGACCGATCGCCAGAACGAGACCGAAGAGGGAGAGGGTATTGAGCGAAAATCCGAAGAGGGGAAAGAGGGCAAAGGTTCCAATCAGGGAGACAGGGACCGCCAAAGCCGGGATCAGGGTTGCCCTCCAGTTCTGCAGGAAGATAAAGACCACGATCAACACCAGGATCAGCGCCTCGATCAACGTATGCACGATATCCTCCATGCTGGCGGAGACGGCCAGCGTGGTGTCGAGGGCGACATCCATTTTGAGTCCGGCCGGGAAGCTGGAGACATAGGAATTCATCAGCTTGCGCGCAATGGCGGCAACCTGGAGCGCATTGCTTCCGGGTAGTTGGTAGACTGCCACGATGGTAGCAGGATGTCCGTTGAAGCGGCCTGCAAGATTGTAGGTCTGGGCTCCGAGTTCTACGCGGGCGACATCTTTCACGCGGACGACCGAGCCATTGTGATCGGCGCGGATCACGATGTCCCGGAACTGATCCTCGGTAACCAGTCGACCCGGGGCACGGACAGTAAATGTCATCTGCTGACCAGGAGGGACCGGCTCGGCACCTGTCTGGCCAGAGGGGTTCACCGTGTTCTGCTGATTGACGGCGTTGTAGACGTCCTGGGTCGTGACGTTGAAATTCGCGAGCTTGGCCGGATCGAGCCAGAGACGCATCGCATAAGTACCCGCGCCGAAGACAGTGACGCTGGCAATGCCGGTGAGACGGGTCAGGGGATTGACGATATTGACGTAGGCGTAGTTGGCTAGGAAGACCGAGTCGTAGCGATCATCGTCTGTGTAGAGGGCAAAGCAGATGAGGGGCGACGGTGAGGTCTTCACCACGTTGATACCCTGATTCACCACCTGCTGGGGGAGCTGTGACTGCGCCTGTGACTGGCGCATCTGGGTCAGGATCTGGTCCGTTGTCGGCACCGTATTGTTGGCGAAGATAACATTCAGCTGGGACTGCCCGGAACTGGAGTTCAGGGAGTACATGTACTGCATGTTGTCGACACCATTCACCTGCTGCTCGATCGGAGTGGCGACCGCTTCCTTGACGGTCACAGAGTCGGCGCCGGGATAGCTCGCCAGGACTTGGATTTGAGGAGGGACGATATTCGGGAACTGGGAGATCGGAAGGCCGAGCAGGCAGACGATACCCAGGATCACCGTGATGATCGCGATAACCATGGCCACGATAGGCCGGTTGATGAAAAACTTTGCCATAACGGTTTCTTTGCTGGGCTAGGAGACTAGGAGGCTAGGAAAGCGCGGTCACTTGACGGCAGGCGACGGAGATGCGGCCGGGATGGCCATCGCCGGGCCTGACTTCTCGTTCGCGGAGGAGACAGGAGTAGATGGTGACGCGACTGGCGTCGAAGGAAGAGGCATCACAGTGCATCCGTCCACGACCTTCTGGATTCCCTGAACGACGATCTTATCACCGGCATCCACTCCCGAGAGGACGATAGCCTCGTCACGAGTTGTCATCCCGATGTTCACGTTGCGTATGGAGACCTTGTTATCGGTACCGACCACGGCCAGTTGGTGCAGATTCTGAATCGTGATAACGGCAGCAATCGGAACGACCAAGGCATTTGCCTGAACTCCCACAGTGGCTTTTACCCGGGCGAATAGGCCTGGACGAAGCAGGACACCAGGATTGGGAAAGGTCCCCTCGACGGCGATCGAACCGGTCTGGGTGTTGATCTGGTTGTTGGCCGCTCGGAAGACTCCCTTGTGGGGATAGGTCATGCCGTCGGAGAGGAGCATCTTCATACCGGCATCCTCGTCCCGCTTCTTGTTTGCAGGGGCCTGGGAGGGATCCTTGAGGCTTTCGCTAATGAAACTCAGGTAATCGTCCTGGCCGACTTGAAAGACCACCTTGATCGGATCGATTGCGACAACGGTTGTGAGGGGTTGCTCGGAACCTGAACTGACATAGGTACCAACCTCGTAGTTCGCAAGACCTGCTAGTCCCTCGATCGGGGCCACTACCTTCGTGAAGTCGAGATTCACCTGAGCCGATTGGACAGCCGCCTGCTTGGAGGCAACCTCGCTAATCGTGGCCTGATAATTCTGCTGCTGGTTCTGGAACTCTTGGACGCTGATCACCTTCCCCGCGAGAAGGTTCTGCGCACGCACGAAATCCTGCTGGACCTTGGTCTGCTGCGCGACGGCCGTGGAGAGATTAGCCTTGGCCTGGTCAAGCGAGGCCTGGAAAGGAGCAGGATCAATCTGGAAGAGAGGCTCCCCCTGCTTCACGACGGTTCCCTCGGTGTAGTAGCGCTGGATGATATTGCCGGCGACATTCGGCTTCACTTGGGCAGTCACGGTGCCCTGAAGGTTGCCGATCCACTCCTTGTGATTCGGCATGTCTTTCTGGATCACAGTTCCGAACGTCACGGGAACCGGGGGACGAGGACCAACCTCGGGAGCTTCTTTCTTGCAGGAGGAGAGAAGGGCAACGGCCAGAACCAGTCCTGTAGAGATGGCAACGGGTGGAAGAGAAAGTTTCACGCAGTAGGGATTACCAAAGACTCTTCACGATGACCAGAGCAGTCTAAACAACTACCTATTCTTTAATCATAAAGCATCCACGATCCGATCGAGCCGTTACTCTATAAACCAACGATCGCAAGCCAACAGTCACAACCTACCAGGACATTAGGGTCACTGTGATCCCATGGATCGGACGAGTGAACCCAATGAATCAAAACAATGGCCCCGACTAATTCAGCCGACTGCCCGAAAAAATATTGAATGCTACAACTGAATCCTGTGAAAAAACTCTGAAAGCGATGCCTCGAGCGTAGCATCGCTCTAGCAGTTAGTTGCTTGGGGTGTACTGGGAAATCTAGGTTCCCTGTAAGCCGAGTCCCGCCATCAGCCCCTGCTGACCAAAGATGAAGGCCTTGATTCCCTCGAGGGAGTAGAGGGAGGCACTTCCGGACACCCCTTTGTTGGCAACCACGAGGCTTGGTGCACCGCCAAGATCGAATCCCCCGGATTTATTCAGCCCCTTGAGATCCTTCTTTGTCATAAAAAAGAGCGCATAGGAAAACGACTGACCCCCGATCTGGGGCCCGTAAGAAGCCGACGTCGTATTATAGTAGCCTGCTACCTGACCATTTTCCCACAGAACACCATCACCACGTTGACCACCAACCATGACCACGCCGAACTTTACAACAGTCGGGAAGATCAGGATCGCGTAGGCTTTCTGACCCAGATCCCGAGCCTTAGGATTATCAGAGTAGAGACGCTCCAAGGCGGCCTGGGAATCGCTTTGTAACTGCAGAGCGCTAGCGGCATTGGCACTGACTGCAAAGAGGGAGGAGGCGAGAACAACGAGAGCGATTAATTTGCAAGATTTCATAGGGTTATTGATAGGGTTTTTGTAATATCCGACAATCACAAATTCATCAAATAGGCCGAACTCCGCTCGAACAGCGCATCGGGTTTTATTGCTTTGCCACTACGGTTTTTTTAACTGGTAGTTTAACCTACATCGCTGACAATTCCCCTTGAACACTTATTGATTCCCTAATGAAAAAATCGTCTCTCTGTTTCCTTGGCTGCCTCCTCACGTTCAGCAGCTTTCTATCGGCCGGTTCTCTGCACGCCGCGACATCTGCCCAGATTGATCCAAATGCTCTTGCTCTTCTGAAGCGCATGAGCGCCACTCTCTCCGAATCAAAAAGTTTCACCTTCAGTACGGATAGCATTCTCGAGATGCCATGCTCCACCGGTCAGCTCATTACGGTCATCTCCGAAGGAAGGGTTGCCGTCCAGCGCCCGAACAAAATCCGCGCAATGTATTTGGGAGACGCTCATGCCTTTGATTTCTTCTATGATGGGAGCTCCGTCACCGCAGCAGCTCCGCAAGAGAAAGTCTACTCGACGACCAAGGCACCCGATACGATCGACGGTATGCTTGCCGGCATCCGCGCGGAGACTGGCATTCATTTTCATATAGCTCCCCTGCTCTTCAGTAATTCTTACGAGCATCTGACACGGAATCTGCAGAGCGCCGTCATCATTGGCCCCTCCTTTGTCAACGGCGTCCCATGCGATCACCTCGCCTTCCGCTCATCTGGCGTGAATTGGGAGCTCTGGATCTCATCTGGCAAGTCCGCCCTCCCCTACAGACTGGCCGCCACCTTCACCGATAAGCCCAACTTCCCTCGCAAGATTATTGATTTCTCTTCATGGAATCTCCACCCGTGGCTCCGCTCGTCCCTCTTTTCTTTCCAGCAATCCAAGGCCTTTAAGGAGATCCCCTTCCAAGCCGTCCTAAAAGACGTTCGCCAGGAAGCAACTCAGAGTGAATCTCGGAGTGCAAGCCGCTGATGAATTTCAACCTTCAACAGATCACCACGATGAAAACTTTCATGAACCTCCTCTCCACCTCCCTTCTCGGTTTCGCTGCCTTGGCACTCACCGCCTGTAGCGGAATGAACTACGGCTATCCTCCCGCGGTCGCGGCTCCCGGATTAGGTTGGATCGGTCCCGGATACTACGGCGGAGCCTATTACGGGTATCCCGGAGCCTACTATGCCAGTCCCTA
>CAIXGT010000142.1 GCA_903919105.1 uncultured Spartobacteria bacterium
TTCTCGTGGCCGATGCGATTGACTCCGCAGACATAGCAGCCGTTGGCTAATGCATGGGCACGCTGGGCGAGTTGCCAGGCGGCTTTCTGATTCTCCCCATACTGCTCCTTCTCCGAGGGATGCCAGCCGATCGCGGTTGGATAGAAAATCACCTCCGAACCCTGCAGGGCCGTAAGGCGCGCCGCCTCCGGATACCACTGGTCCCAGCAGATGAGTACACCCAGATCACCCGCGCTGGTCTTCCAGTTGCGAAAACCGAGATCACCAGGCGTGAAGTAAAACTTCTCATAGAAAAGCGGATCATCGGGAATATGCATCTTCCGGTACTTTCCGAGATACTTACCGTCGGCCTCAATGACGGCCGTCGTGTTGTGATAGAGGCCCGGCGCCCGTTTTTCGAACAGGGAGGCGATGATCACCACGCCGAGTTCCTTGGCTAATTTACCAAGCGACTTCGTGGTAGGTCCCGGGATCGCCTCGGCCAGCTTGAAATAGTCGTGATCCTCGCTCTGGCAGAAGTACTCGCTCAGGAAAAGCTCCGGCAGGCAGACCACCTTAGCCCCTTTCTTCGCAGCCTCACGGATCAGACGGATGGCGGTCTTAATATTCTCCGAGGGAGAGCTGACGCAACGCATCTGAACCAAGCCCACAGTGATTTTGTCTTTGGGAATCTTGGAAGCCTTGGGAACCGAGGCGGCTCGGGAGTTTTTCCGCGAAACTTTGGAAGCTTTCGAAGATTTAAGTGTTTTGGCTTTCTTTGGCACCTCTCTCTGCTACCCAATAGCAGTCCAATGAAAAAGACACTTTTCGCCTTATCAACGACCTTAACCACCACTCTTTGCATGGCCCCCGGTATCGCCGGAGCCGCAAACCCCGCCGAACCCGTCAAGGACATCCGCATTACCCTCCACACATCCAAGGGAGACATCCATGCGACCATGTATGCCAGCAAGGCCCCGATTACCGTAGCGAACTATCTGAATCTCGCCCGCCGCGGATTCTACGATGGCATCACCTTCCACCGCGTCATTGCTGATTTCATGATCCAGGGTGGTGATCCGACAGGCAGCGGCATGGGGGGCCCCGGTTACAAATTCGCCGACGAGTTCGCTCCCGGTCTCAAGCACGACCGTGGCGGTCTCTTCTCGATGGCCAATTCCGGACCAGGCACCAATGGCAGTCAGTTCTTCATCACCCATGTCCCGACTCCTTGGCTTGATGGCAAGCATGCCATCTTTGGCGCCGTCGACGGCCCTAAGGATCAGGATGTCGTGAACGCCATCAAACAGGGAGATAAGATCACCTCGATTGATATCGTCGATTCACCCGAGTCTCTCTTCGCCGCTCAGGCCGCGCAGATCGCTGTTTGGAACAAGGCGCTCTCCAAGTAAGAAGGAAGTAAGCCGGATAGGCTGAAGACTGGAGTCTTTTAGACTGTTAGGAATTCACAAAAAAGGCGTTGGCTCAGGAATGAGTCCAACGCTTTTTTTGCGTTGGGAAGGTGCCTCAAAGGGATGAAGGGGATATGAATAAGGCATGAATCATAGAGCACACTTAAACCATTGGAGCATCCATGAGAGGGAATGACTCTACAGATGGGTTGATCCCATCCCCTTGATCCCTGTGAGTTTTAAAAGACGGCGGGTTCGCCTTCGCGTAAAATTCTGATTTTTTCATCGATGCCAAGTGATCTGGCATGACCCATCAGGCGATCGGGAGGCTCTTCCATCGGTTCGAATCCTAGGCGGAAGGTGCCATAGTGCATCGGGATCATGATATCCGCACCAAGAGCACTGAAGGCTCGTAGGGCCTCCTCGGGATTCATGTGGACATCCCGCCCGGTCGGAGCGTCGTAGGCTCCGATCGGGAGTAGTGCTATGTCGATCTTGGAGCGCTCTCCAATCTCCGTGAATCCCTCAAACCAAGCACTATCACCACAGTGAAAGATTGTGCGTCCGGCATACTCGATCAGGAATCCGCCGAACCCACGGTGCTTGTCATGCAGCATTCTGGCGCCCCAGTGATGGGCTGGGGTCAGAGTGATCTTCAGCGAGCCTAGCTCCATGCTCTCCCAGCGCTTCAGCTCCTGCACACGATTGAAGCCAAGACCATGGACGAGGTCACCGACATGCTCGGGCACGATGATGGGCTGATCAGCCGCCACGGCCCGGAGGGATTTCTTGTCGAGATGATCGAAGTGGGCATGACTGACAAGAACCAGATCGATTGCGGGAAGTTCGTGGATCTCAAGCCCCGGCTCCTTAAGCCTCTTGATAACCTTCAACCACTTGGCCCAGTTGGGATCGATCAGGATGGAATGTTCGGGAGTCTGGATCAGGAAGGAGGCATGACCGATCCACGTGATGGCAAGCTCTCCTACTGAGAGTTGAGAAAGCTCTGGCAGTTTTGTCGGAGAGGAAACAACTTCTCGCGCCGAGAAGAGCGAGGGAATGATGACCTCGGTGAGGAAGTTGCGCTTATGCCATCCCTCCCCGAGCTTCATCGAGACATGGTGTTCAGGTTTCGACTTGGACGGCGGCTTTGGTTTGGTCTGCATAGCAACCCGCTTCCTGATATTCTCGGTTCCTTGCTTGAGAAGTTTTTTGACCATGGTCGCCACGTTTGTGTCATAGAAAGAGTGGATGAGAACTGCTGAAAAGCAAAGGCTACGTGAGCGGATGAAAATGATCTCTGATGAAAGGTCTTTGCTTTTACCTTTACCGTTCGAAGCCGAGGCTTCGTTTATGGAAAATATTCTCAAACTGGATGGCTGGAAAAATTCCTCTTCCGTTCTCCTCTTCTCCCCTATCGAGTGGGAACCAGATCCCATGAAGCTCATCAGCACCGCACCGGAATACTCCTTTTTCTTTCCAAGGATTGCGGGAGATGATCTGGAAATCTACAGGATAAATCCGAGAAGCTGCTGGATCACCGGGTCTTATGGCATCAGAGAACCGGACCCCGGAAGCTGGGATCGAGCAGGACTCTCCGAGGTCGATCTGGCTTTGATACCGGGGCTGGCATTCGATCCGAAGGGCGGACGACTCGGACGGGGGAAAGGATTCTACGACCGCCTGCTTGGTAATCCGGAGTTCCGGGGAATTAAGGCAGGGCTTGCTTGGGATTGGCAGATCGTGGCCGAGGTGCCTTGCGATAGTGATGACATTCCTATGGACTTCGTTGTCACTCCGAGAAAAATCCATCAGACTGGGAGCACGTTGGACAAACTGGAAGAAAGAAGATAATTGCTAGTAGTTCATGGCCTACCCAGAACTTCCCACATCTTTTCAGAAGAAAGTCTGCTGGGCGGCCTTGACGGCTGTGGCGGCTCTGGCATTCATCTCGGTCATTCTGCTCGCAGGCTGGAGCATCGTTTCCGCATGCGGTTATTTGAAACCGGTCCTCACCCCGATCGCGATCGCGGCGGTGCTCGCCTATCTGTTGACTCCCGTCGTTGGTCTGCTCTGTCGATGGAGAATCCCTCGGACCTGGGCCGTGGTCGTCGTCTTTGTCCTCTTCACAGCTGCTTTGGCACTCATCGGCATCACGGTCGCTCCTGCCCTCGAGCATCAGGGTAGCATCTTTGCCAGCCGAATTCCTGCCTACAGTCAGAGCATCAGCTCTCTGGCCAAACAATCAGCCGCCGAACTCCAGAAACTGGCGGCTCTGAAAGCCAGTACGGTTGCAATCAAGCCCGCCGGGGGTGCCACCCACACCGCCATCTTCCCTCTCGAAGATCTCACTCCCGACCGCATCAAGCTCTACGGCATCGAGCTTGCCAGCAACGGCCTTGCCTGGATGCAGGAGAAGCTGCCAACCATCGCCTCGGCCACCGGAACCTTTCTACAAAAAAGTATCGGAGGTGTTTTCGGTATTCTCGGGTTCCTGCTCAGCCTTATTCTGGTTCCTGTCTTTCTCTTTTTCTTCCTGCTCGAGTCACCTGAGATCGGGGCTAATTGGAGTCGTTATCTTCCACTCCGAGCCTCTCCGCTCAAGGAGGAGATCGTTTCTCTCTTCAATGAGATCAATGACTATTTGATCCACTTCTTCCGTGGTCAACTTCTGGTCAGCCTTATCGACGGAGCTGTCGTCGGCACCGCCCTGTATCTGGTTGTTCATCTCGATTTCGCCTTCCTGATAGGACTCATGGTCGGTATCCTCTGCCTGATTCCCTACCTTGGCATGGTCCTCTGCCTGGCCCCGGCACTACTGATTGCGTTGGCTCAGTATGGTGACCTATGGCATCCAACCCTTGTGCTGATTGTCTTCCTAGTGGCCCACAATCTGGACGGGATCTTTATCTCTCCGAAAATCATCGGCGAATCTGTCGGCCTCCATCCAATGACCGTGATCATCTCTGTCTTCGCTTGGACGATCGTCTTGGGAGGCCTGCTTGGTGCATTACTGGCTGTCCCCCTCACCGCCACGCTGAAAGTGCTTTTACGTCGCTATTTCTGGGACCTCCCACCTGAGCAACCGATTCAGCAGTCTCTGAAGATCGAGGAGACTATAGAAAAAAAGACTTCCGCAATGACTGTGGAATTGCCTCTCTGATTAGTCCGGTAGCGGCGGTGGGAGCTCGGAGATCTGCTGCACCAGTCCCAGCTTCTTATAGAAAAAACAGATCGCAAATCCCGCAATGCCGCCTCCAAGATGGGCGAGATGCCCGATCTGGCGCTCGAATCCCAAGAGCCAGAAAAGCAGGGATACCACGATGATAAGCCACCCGAGTGTGGAGGCTTTCATTTTCACGGGAATGATGAAGAAAATAAGTGCAGTGATCTGCAGATTGGGAAAGAGCGTTCCAAAGCCAACCAAGAGTGCACAGACCGATCCGGAAGCCCCCACCAGATCAACGCTGCCCGGTGTCACGAGGGTCTGTAGGATCCCTCCGAACACAGCCCCCCCGAGATAAAGCAAAAGGTAGCGAAGAGGTCCAAGTAACTCCTCGAGGAGTGGACCCGTGAACCAGAGCGCCACCATGTTCACGACGAAATGCAGCAGGTTGCCATGAAGAAACGCATGAGTGACCAACTGCCACCATCCCCCACCCGACAACCCCTCTCGACTCAGCGCCAAAGAAGGAAAGAGCGAACAATCAAAAAAGAATCGGAAGAGCTCTTCCGAGAGGAAAAGCGTCAGGTTAATCCCGAAGAGGATCGCGGTGATAGGAGAGCGGCGGAGGCGTTCCATTGTCCCGATGACATTGATCAAGCCTTCTTTGAGACAGGTGCCAAAACAGAAAGCCCGGCCTCACGGAGGGAAAAGGCGAGTGGGAGATACCCGACCATCTCGCCATCAAGTTCGTAAGGGACCGGTTCTTCGGAGGAGAGTTGCAAGGAGGATGTCTGGAAATACTCCACATCCTTCAATTCCGCATGCTGACCCATCAGAATGGCATGCATGTAGCGGAGGAGGTCCCAAGGACTTTGACTCTTAAAAACAAGGACATCCAGTAGGCCGTCAACTTGAGAACCCTGACGGAACATCGTAAACGGGCCACCGTAGAAACGGCCGTTCCCCAGCAATACAAACGATCCAATCCTCAA
>CAIXGT010000143.1 GCA_903919105.1 uncultured Spartobacteria bacterium
CCCAGAAGAAGATGATGTCGGGGCCGGTGACGAGCACGCTTGTCGGGTAGAACTTGTCACGGACGGCCTCGTCCATGGTCTCGTGAGCCCAGAGCCAGGAGGAGAACCAGGTATCGAGCACGTCGGGATCCTGAGTCCACCCCTCGCCGGGTGACTCGATCTGGGCGCGGATGCCTTCCGGGGAATCTCCTGTCGATGATTGTGGTGGATACCATACCGGGATGCGATGGCCCCACCAGAGCTGGCGGCTGATGCACCAATCCTGGATGTTCTCGAGCCAGTGGTCGTAGACCTTTTCCCAGCGTTCGGGAAAGAAGCGTATCAGGCCATCCTTGACGGCAGCACGGGACTCGACGGTTTTCGGATACTTCAGGAACCATTGCTCGCTCAGGCGCGGTTCCACGGGGACATCGGCCCTCTCGCTGAAGCCGACATTATTCTCATAAGGCTCCTCCTTGGTCAGAAGGCCGAGTTCCTTCAGACGCTCGACGGCCTCCATTCGTGCTTCGAAGCGGTCTAGCCCCGCGAATCCCTCGCCAGCAAGATCATTGAGGGTCCCGTTCGCATTCATGATATCGATGACGGGAAGGTTGTGACGGAGTCCAATCTCGTAGTCGGCCTTGTCGTGGGCAGGGGTGACCTTCAGAACGCCGGTGCCGAACTCGAAGTCGACCGCCTCGTCGCCGATGATCGGCAGGAGCGCCTCGACATTCAGGGGAAGGGGACGGCGGACATGCTTGCCGATCAGATGGGCATAGCGCGGATCCTTCGGGTTCACGGCGATCGCCGTGTCTCCCATGATGGTCTCGGGACGTGTAGTCGCGATCTCCAGCCAGGTTCCCGGGGTCTCCACAACCTCGAGCTTGAAATGGTAGAGATATCCCTTCTGCTTCTTTGGGATGACCTCCTCGTCACTCAGTGCTGTGAGTGAGATGGGGCACCAGTTGACCATCCGCTTGCCTCGGTAGATCAGGCCTTTTTTGTGCAGATCGACAAAGACCTCCTGCACCTTGCGGGCATAATCCTCGTCCATGGTGAAGCGCTCTCGCGACCAGTCGCAGGAGGCTCCGAGTTTCTTCAACTGCCCGATGATGATGCCACCGTGCTTCTCCTTCCATTCCCAGACCTTGGCTAGGAAGGCTTCTCGACCGAGATCGTGACGGGTCTTCTTCTCCTCCTTGCGGAGTTGGCGTTCTACGACTGTCTGGGTGGCGATGCCGGCATGATCCGTGCCCGGAAGCCAGAGGACTTCATGGCCTGTCTGCCGGGCGCGGCGGGCCAGGATGTCCTGCAGGGTGTTGTTGAGGACGTGACCAAGGGTCAGGATGCCGGTCACGTTCGGCGGAGGGATGACGATCGAGTAGGGTGGGGCTGGCGAGGAGGGATCAGCAGTGAAACAACCGGACTCGCACCACCGGGCATACCACTCGGCTTCGACATCGGCGGGTGCGTAGGCTTTGGAGAGTTCGGGTAGATGTTCGGACATTGGAAAAGGAAAAGAATATTAATCTGGAACTCAGGAACTCAGGAAGAAGTAAGAATGGGTCTGATCTTAAAGAATTGGGGTTTAAAGTTTCCTCATTCGAGACAGTGATGAAAAAGGAGTGTTTTATCGTAAATTCTATCGGATGCTGATTTTATTTCTGAGTTCCTGAGTTCCAGATTATTTTTAGATCCATTTTGGGTGAATACGAGATCGCTCAAAACTCCTTGCAAGGATTCCTTGGGAAGGCTACATTCCGACCCTCTAAAAAAATATGACGACAACTGAAACAGCAGAAATCGCAGCACTCCGGCTGCATGAGAAGGACACAGGCAGTGCCGACGTCCAGGTGGCCAACCTCACACAGAGGATCACCTCCCTTACCGAGCATCTCAAGGGCAACGCCAAGGATCATTCCTCACGTCGCGGCCTTCTCAAGATGGTTGCCACGCGCCGCCGTCTTCTCGATTACCTCAAGGATAGCGCCACCGAGCGTTATCAGGCGGTTATTGAGAAGCTGAACCTGCGTAAGTAACGCATCGGTCAACGGGTTTCCCCACTTGGAAAGTTCCGGCCCGATGAGGTCGGTCGCTCCGAGGGTAAGGGGGATGAGATCCCGCGACCATTATTCTTCTCCCGCTCTTTATGCTGGAGAATCCCATCAAAACACACACCAACACTGAAGACACCCATCCGGGTGTTATCCGGCACAGCGGGCACTCAACAAATCCTGCGCCCTACCGGATCATGTTAATCCAACCCAACAACCCTTAATTCCCAATTCCTATGTCACACACCACTGTCACCGCCAATGTCGGCCAGAATCCCATCAGTTTCGAGACCGGCAAGATCGCCAAGCTTGCCGACGGAGCCGTCGTCGTCAGCTCCGGCGAGACCATCGTTCTCGTGAGCGCCGTCTCCGCCACCTCCGTCAAGGAAGGCCAGGATTTCTTCCCCCTCACCGTTGATTACAAGGAGAAGGCCGCTGCCGTCGGCAAGTTCCCAGGCGGCTACTTCAAGCGCGAAGGCCGCCCTAGCGAGAAGGAGATCCTGACCGCCCGCATGACCGATCGTCCGCTGCGCCCTCTCTTCCCGAAGAACTACTTCTACGACACCCAGATCATCAGCATCCTGCTCTCCGCGGACGGCCAGATCGACCCGGACATCCTCTCCATCAATGGA
>CAIXGT010000144.1 GCA_903919105.1 uncultured Spartobacteria bacterium
AGCGGGTGAAGGGAATCGAACCCTCGTCTCAGGCTTGGGAAGCCCACATTCTACCATTGAACCACACCCGCGAAAAACTTCAGTCCCAAGAATTGATCAGATATTGCTTGGATCCGTTGGTCCAGACAGTCCAGACGCCGACATGTTTGGTGATGTTGGTGCTGTTGGTCGCGGCTCCAATGGAAGGCTGATAAGGCACATTGGAAAGTTGGTTGACGTAGTTCGTGTCCAGGGCCAGGGCATAAACATTTGTCCAAGGATCGCAGAATCCACTGGCATTGGTTCCGCCTTTACCGTTCTTCCAAGCAGTGGCCTCCAGAAAGAGGACCCCCCGAGGATTGTTCACGGCATCGTTCGTCGTGCAGAGAATGCTAACCAGAGCCGAGTCGACTTTTCCGGAAGTATTGCTCGGCAATCTCCCGTATTCGGTCTCGTAGGCAGTGATCGCCGTAGCAAGCTGAACCGACTGGTTCTTGGCCGTGGTTTTCTTGGCGGAATTAAAGGCCGACTGGGCGGCGGGAAAGAGAAGCCCTGCGAGGATGGCGATGATGGCAATCACCACAAGCAACTCGATCAGCGTGAAGGCAGAGTACTTTTTTCTGGATCTTGCAGGGGAGGTCGGGAGGAGTTTCATTCCATTACTTTCTGCCGACTCGATTCCCGTACAAGCATTTTCTTGTTTGCTCGGCGAAGAAAGCATCAGATGGTGACACGTGCCCAAGATCAGCCCGCGCGGCCTTAAGAAAACAAAGCATTCAAAACCTTCCGGCAAAACCTCGCCCGGTAAGCCGCGGAGCGATCGTCCCTCAACACCTCGGCAGAAAAAAGACCGAGCGGAAAAGGGATCGCCTCGGCGGAGAGCCGATCAAAAACAGCATAAGGCCCGCATCGCCAAGCCGTCCGATGCATCACGCTCATTCCCTACTCGTGGGTCGTCGGAACGCTTGAATGAGCGTTTGGTCGCCGATCTTCTCCCTCTGCTGGAGGGAGAACCGCTCCAGGCCGCCGGCATCGCCAGCGCCCTGCGCCTGGATCGGAGTAATTTTCCCCTCTTGGATCAAACCCTCACCGCCCTGGAACGGGCAGGGCGCATCGTCAGGGTGCGCAAAGATCACTACATCCTGCCCGAGACCGCCGATCTCTTCACGGGCAAGTTGCAGATCCATGCCGGCGGATCCGGCCACGTGCTGGCGGATCTGGAGGGTGGCAAGGATCTCTTTATCTCCGCGGATAATCTTGGCACCGCACTCAATGGCGATCGCGTCGTGGCGCGCCTCATCCATCAACCCCGCTTCCACGGCCGGCCGCGCCGCGACGGCCGTCAGGAAGGGCGTATCATCAGGGTCGTGGAGAGAGTCGGCACACCGGTCGTCGGCACGCTCCAGAAGACGACAAATTTCTATCATGTTGTCGCCGATGACCCGCGCTTTCCCCGAACACTCTATGTCCCTTCTCCCGAAGGGGCGAAGGTGGGGGAGAAAGTCGTCGCCCAACTCGACCGCTGGGAGAACAGCCAGGTCAACCCCGAGGGACATATTGTCGAAGTGTTGGGAGCAGCGGATGCTCCCGGCGTCGACATGCTCTCCGTCATCCACAAGCACGGCCTGCCACGCGAGTTTCCAGCTCCAGTCAGCATCGAGGCCGAAAAGTTCGGGAGCTCCATCACGGCTCGCGACCTCGTCGGTCGTGAAGATCTCCGCGACCATAGCATCATCACCATCGATCCCGACACGGCACGCGACTTCGACGACGCCATCGAGGTACAGCCCACCGACTATGGCTGGGAAGTGGCCGTCCACATCGCCGACGTCTCCCATTACGTGAAGCCCGGCACGGCACTGGACAAAGAGGCCCGCAAACGAGGTAACAGCGTCTACCTTGCCGACCGCGTCATCCCGATGCTCCCTGAAAATCTCTCCAACGGCCTCTGCAGCCTACGTCCTGACGAGGATCGGCTGGCCTTCAGCATCTTTGCACAGATCAACCGGGATGGGAGCGTGCGCAAGGTACGCTTTGGCCGCTCCGTTATCCGCAGCTCGGCTCGCCTCACTTACCGTCAGGCGCTCGCGATACTCGAATCCCCCCCGACCGACGAGGTGAGCCGTCGCGTCCATACGGCGTGGGACTGCTCCTCCACTCTGCGGAAGAGGCGCTTCGCCGCGGGAGCCCTCGATCTCGAGATGCCCGAGGTGAAGGTCTGGCTCGATAAGGAGGGGCATCCCGTGAAACTCGAACTCGTCGAGAACGACATCTCCCACCAGCTCATCGAGGAGCTGATGCTTCTTGCCAACGAACAGGTCGCACGACATCTCAAGCGTAAGAACCAGCCCAATATCTTTCGCATCCACGAGAAACCCGAGCCCGAAAAGCTCGACGAGTATCGGGAGCTCGCCGCCACATACGGTGTCAAAGCAGGCGATCTGAACAACCGGGCCGAGTTGCAGAAGCTGCTCGATGGCCTCAAGGGAAAGCCCTACGCCAGCGCCTTGAAGATCGGCCTGCTTAAGAGCCTGAAGCGCGCGCGCTACTCCCCCGATCCGCTCGGTCATTTCGGCCTCTCCAAGTCTGACTACAGTCATTTTACGAGCCCCATCCGCCGCTATGCGGATCTCCTGACTCACCGGTCGCTCGCCCGCGATCTGGATCCGAAACAGCACGGCCCGCTCTCCACGGACCTGGGTCCAGTCAGCGAGCACCTCTCCTCCACCGAGCGCACCGCCGCAGATGCTGAGAAAGAATCGGTCCGGCTCAAGAAGCTCGAGTACTTTGGCAAGCTTGCCGAGGCGTCCACCGAGGGAGGTGTCGCGCCCACCTTCGCCGCCAAGGTGATAGAGGCCCGCAACTACGGCCTGCTGGTCGAGCTTCCCGAAGCCATGATGTCAGGCCTCGTGCCGGTTTCCTCCATGGACGACGACTTCTATATCTTCGACGGGCCCCGCTCCCGCCTTGTTGGAAAGAATTCCCGAAAAGTTCTGAAAGCCGGTGACGAACTCCGTGTCCAGGTCGCCCGCGTCGATCCGTTCAAACAGCAGATCGACTTCAAGATCGCCAAGGAGCTGCGTGCGGGAAAATCCATGAAGCCTCAAAGCTCTCGCGGGTTGCACGGCGGAAAGGCCGACTTCATGGAGGGGCTGACCTGGTGATGAGGCACAACCTAGGCTAGCTTTTCCGAGCGCAAAACACTTCTACTCCCGAGCCTCCTTGCCATAGTCTTTTGGGATCGTGAGCAGCACATCCCACCCCATCTCCATCGACCAACTGGAGGAAATCTACCGTTCCCCGTTCTTTGACCTCATCCAGCGCTCCCGCTCGGTCCATCTCCAGAATTGGGATGAGGACAATGTCCAGCTCTGCACCCTGCTGAGCGTGAAGACGGGCGGCTGCAGCGAGGACTGCTCCTACTGTGCCCAAAGCTCCCGCTACAAGACGGGAGTCGAGGCCGGGAAACTCATGGGTTGTGATGAGATCCTTCCTCTTGCTAGGCAAGCCCGAGAGAGCGGCACAACACGCTTCTGCATGGGCGCTGCGTGGAAGGGAGTCAAGTCGGGCGACAGCCGCTTCAACTCGATGCTCGAGACCGTTCGCGAAGTCAGCAAGCTTGGCATGGAGGTCTGCGTCACCCTAGGCCAACTAGGAGACGAAGAGGCGCGTCAACTCAAGGAAGCTGGTGTCACTGCCTACAATCATAACATTGATACATCTCCGGAGTTTTACCCGCAGATTGTCTCCAGCCATACCTTCAACGACCGACTTAACACCATCTCCTCGGTTCAGAAAGCCGGGATGGCTGTCTGCTGTGGCGGTATCATCGGGATGGGTGAGACGGAACGAGACCGTCTCCGCATGCTGGAGGTCCTCTGCGGATTCAATCCGCCGCCGGAGAGCGTACCCATCAACTGCCTCATGGCCATGCCCGGTACCCCGCTGGAGGAACAGCCCGTTGTCGATATCTTCGAACTCGTCCGACTGATTGCCACGACACGCATCATGCTGCCGAAGGCCCGAATCCGACTCTCTGCAGGTCGTACCCGTCTGACCCGCGAAGGGCAGGCACTCTGCTTCTTTGCCGGGGCAAACTCCGTGTTCTATGGTGACAAACTCTTAACGGCGGCCAATCCCGGAACCAATGACGATCTCGACCTGCTCCGCGCCATCGACCTTGCTCCCATGGAGCAGGGCGTGCCCGCAGCGGTTTAAGTTTACTTTGCGCTCGTAGCTCATCGGATAGAGCAGGGGTTTTCTAAGACGATCAGGCAGTGCGTCCGGGCATTTTTTGAAATGTCACGAAAGCACCTTTGCACGAGGGGAGATGAGCAGCAGCACCCGGAAACCTTGATTTCATGGGACTGCACAGACATTCCCGAAACTTGCACAAATCTTTCACCCCGTTTTTCCAAGGGTCTGATTGACCCTAGGAACCATCCACAAACGCCAGAAAGATTCTGATAACCCTTTGCTTCAGGCGCTACCAAAAGAGAGCAGGAGCACCCCAGAAGCGCACTTGTGCAAGGGATTGTGCAAGTATCCATCAGCTTTTCCCCTCCCCCCTTGTGTTTCTTGTCGCCGGTTTCTGACACCGGGGAGACCTCACGACACGATCAGCCAGCGCTAGGAAGCGGCACATAACGCACCCGTGCGGAACTGCGTTGCGTTCGTACCAGATACGCACCCTCTCCGTTTTACAGTGGGAGACCCAAGCAAGGCGCCAGCACCAAGACGAAAGAGATTCCTTTACGCTATTTCATGACGCATTTCCAGAATCGTTCAGAGGCATCATCAGGCCAGTCACACGGGTCTTCACCAAAGACGCTAATGCACCACGCCTCTTCCCCAAAGTCACCTGCCCCATACTTGGAACGATTAGCCTGCCGGCGTTCCTTGTCTGCAATCACATGGCACGCATGGCAAAGCGCCTGCAAGTCTTCATCCCATTCATGCCCGAATCGCTCGTAGGTCAGATGGTGGACTTCCAGCTTATAGCCACTGGTGCGGCAGCGTTCACAGAAACCCCGTGCCCGGCGACGAATACGGGGAGCGATTTCATGTGACCAGTCCCAGCGCCGCATTCTGTCTGCATAGGGTAGCTTTCCAGGGTGCGGTTGTTCTCCCAGATAGGGAAAGAGGAAATCATTCATCAGTTGATATTTTTAGAACTCCTTAAAAGAACTGTCACAACTGTCACAAAGACTCTGAAAGCTCATAGAATCAGGCCCGATGAGGTGACGGTAGAAGCGCAAAGCGCCGTCATGTGCCGTCACTGTGACAGTGCCACGGTGAAATAATCCAGAGAGGGGAGGGAGAGACGGCATCATGCAGTGAGGGAAGGTGGCTGGATGATCCACAAGCGTTTCTTTCCTGTGCGTTTCAGGTGAAACCGATCCGGGAATTTCTTCTCTAGCTTCCCCAGTAGCTTGCCACACTGTTCAGCAGCTCCATCCAGCAGCTTGCGTGCGGTCATGTGGCCTTTAGTACCCACTTCAGTGAGCTTGTCCCGTAACTCAGTGGCGCTTCCTTCCCATGGGTTAAACTCCCCTGAGCCGTCGTCCTTGAAATCCAAGGCAGTAGGCCCAAAGAGAGCATCATCCACCAGTGCAAGCAGAAGGGATTCAGGCTCTAGTTCAAAAAGCTGTTCCTCAATGTCTACGTCGACATAGGAACGGACCCCATAGCGCCGATCCTTAAGCGTTTCTGGAACATCTAACGACAGCAGGTGAGAGCAAAAAGCCGGCAACTCCCTCTCGACAGCCTGAATGAAAACATCCAGCGGGTCCGTCTCACCATCATATCGTGCAAAGAAATCCTCATCGGTAGTTTTCAGGAGCAGCAGCTTGTCCCTGAAGTCTGGGGTAAGTGGTGGGAGACATTTCAGGCGCTCAGGCTCATTATTCAGAGAGATGCTAACCCTCCACTGAGGTTTCACCGTTCCAGCTACCTTGTTCTTTTCATGGAGGCGCTGAGAGTGGTTCACGCACAGTTCCTTGATTTTTTCCCCTAGCAGTAACCTGTCGTCGTAGCGGACGGATGACGGGATTTCCTCAATCTTTAGGTGTTCACTGGCGATCAGTTCAGAATTAAAGTCTGTCTTTCCGTTTAGGTAGCTTTTCGGGTCTGCCTGCCGGCCTGCCAGCACTGCGGTGATGATCTTTGACTGAACAACTGACTTCCCTCCGCCAGAGGGACCACACAGCACAAGCGCTTGCCCGTGCCGGCGCTGATTCTCCCTCAGTGCCTCATAGCCAAACTTCAGCCACAAGCGAAAGCGAAGGGAGCCATCCTCCCCAAGTAGCGTCAGCAGCAAACTTATGATGGTTTCACACTCCCCCTCTACAGGTTGAATCAACTTGGGAGTGGACGTGACTAGCAGACGTACATTCCCATAGTCGTAGAAGCCGGCCTTGTGACCAGCGACAGAGGCCACAAAATCCACGTAGCGCACCTTCACCACATGGTTGAGCACCCTATCAATCTGACCGGGAATCGTTCCCCCAGCAGGGTCATCGGGCTTTTTCAGCGGCTTGTTATCCAGTCCGAAATCCACCCTTAGAAACCTGGCAATCTCAGCTTGATTTAGTTCACTAAAACCGTCGTCACCCTCTCGCCTGAAATAGTACTTGGACCCCTTCCACCAGAGATCCAATTTCTCAATCACTTCCATCGGATCTAAGACTACCGTGGGAGATACGGACCCAGCCGGCAGCACCTCAGCAGTGATAGCCTTCAGCGGGGGCGCCAGTTCCTCAGCGGCAGTGATGCACTCCATCAGATCAGCCCGTGTAAAACCGGCTTTCTGAGCGTCATTCAGGTCTTTGTGGGTGCCGGGTATGCGAACCACAGAAACCGGCACCACAGCAGCAGCAGCGACATCTTTAAGCCACTCTTCAGCGGCATTCCGTCCGTTTTTGGTCTCATCATTCTGCATTAGCGCCACCAGGTTTCCCGCCTGGCACAGACTCGCCGGCTTCCCATTCTTAGCGCCACGGGTAACGATGAAGCACAGACGGTCATCAGGGGGTGTTCCCGTCAGGTCTATAAAGGAAAATAGATCCCACTGACTTTCAGATATTACCGTTTCCCGTGCCGTGGATGGATCACCGATGACCAGTGGATGAGAACCGATTCCTGTTGGATCAAAAAACCATCCTTTCCCATCTTCACGGCGCACATGAGCACCGATCACGACGCCGGCTTGCTGAACGGGGAAGGCGAACTGACCACGGCTCATCCCGATCAGCGACCGGGAGCGCAACCATTCCACCAGCGTAAGAGAGTATCCCCTCCAATCTCTCAACTTGGTAGCGGCAGCGTCATTGAAGGAATCAACGCACTTGTTCCATTCATAGGCAGCAGGCACAGCAGCGTCAGGCGCTCGTCTGGGAGGCTTTTGAGGTGCCGGCGCCATAATGTGGCCCGACAGTTCCAAATAGCGCTTTACGGCCTCAGTGTTGCTTAGGTTTTCGTATCGCTCTATGAAGGTGATTTCATCCCCCTTGAGATCATCACCGGCGCCGTGGTCCTTCCATCCCCAGCCATCGGGTTTCTGAAAGATGGAAAAGCTGGCTCTCTTCTCATCGGGTCTGAAGGGAGATTTCATGCTTCCTCCATGAGTGGGTGTGGCATAACCGAACCGTGCCAGCAGGTCCGGGAGTGGAAGCCGTTGCTTTGCTGCTAGGATGTCAGGTGAATTGCTCATGACCGTGCTGGAGTCTGGGGACCGTTCCCGGCGAACTCGCCGGCTTCCAGTCGGGTGTTGAATCGGGCAATTTCCTCCCTTGTGATGTAGTGACGACCAGCGATGACGCAGGTGTTGATCCATCCCCGTTTCCTGAATCGCCACAGCGTTACCGGGGAAAGCCCGGATTGCTGCACAAAGCAGTCCATAGAAATAGGAGGGTGCGCCCCCAGAGGCACAGCCTCATGGGTGTGGGTGTAGCCCGTTACCGGGTGTTGATACGCTTCAAGGGATTTGATCCCCTGAGCGTCCGATGTTGTTTTGTTGTTTCTTGACATAACAATAAAGGCGTATTGTCAAAGAAACTGGTTAATGGTTAATGCTAGAACAGTGTGAAAAAGAAACTAATCCCCCCAAAAGCAGCGGCAGCGATGGCCGGCGTCTCAACGGTAGCTTTATGGAAAGCAGCCCAGAGGGGTGAGCTTTTGAGAGCGACGGTTACAAATAGGGGCGCTCTTTATGAATCCTCTGAAATCCAGAAATGGAAAAGGCTTAGAAAAGAAAGAAGTAAAACCCCACGAATTTCTACTTTGGAAGGTGCACGCCAGATGTTCGACCAGTGGCATCTCCTGGAGAAGAAAAGCAGCACTGCGATCAACCTATGGGGATGGAGCTTAGATAAACAGTGGAGAGTTCGCTGTCTTCTCAAGCCAATGGCAGAATTATGGAACAAACTGCCAGCGGATGATCCAGATGAAAAAAGGTTTCCTTACCTGAAAGAGAGCAGAGACCATTTTAGAAACTTTTTCCGCAGTGACGGATGGTGACACCCTGTGACCGCACTTTCAGCGTACCCGTCACACCATCAACACGCTGAACGGCAGCAACTAACAAGCCCCGGTGACAGATGTGACGGTTATTTTGGGATTTTACCCACTACGCCACAGCAGCAGCGCCACGGGGAACGATGGAAAGCCCGATTTGCACCTTAGCGGCTTCCTCCCGGAGATGGTCTTTCAGCAGGTGGGAGTAGGTTTGCATGATGAGCTTCCCACCGTCCACATGCCCCACCCACTTGGCGACAGTTCCCACATCAGTCTTTCCCATGATGCAGTAGGAGATGAAAAGGTGACGCATATCATGAAAGCCGAGCCTAGCCACCCCAGCGGCTTCCTTTGCACTGGCAAGCGCCCCCCTAAGCGTCGTTACCCGGAGATCCTTCTTTCCACGGCGAGGCGAGGGGAAGAGCCACTGAGAATCAGGAGCACGCCGGCTCTTCATGTCCAGCAGGTGCGCTTCAAGCTGGGGATTAAACTCAATCTCTCTCCCGGTCCCGGTCTTTGTGTCGCCTCCAGTTCCGATCACGACGGACCCTGAAACAAAATCTTCACCGGCGCCGATATGTAGGCAGCGGTTAGTGAAATCCACATGAGACCAGCGCAGGGACATCCCCTCTTGTTCCCGTGCTCCACAGTACGCCAGTAGCAGCAGGAAGTCGGCAAGCTGGTCCCCGTTGCGTATGGAGAGCACCTGTTCTCCCAGCGCCCCCTGGTGGCGTTCCCTGGACCGATGAATCAAAAGGCTGAACTTTTCAGGCTCAATCAGTGGTTTCCTTCTAGGTTTAGGGAGACCTTTCTTTCCCCACTTGGGGAAGTCTGGTTTTTTGGTGATCCACTTCTTTTCCTCCACTGCATAGGTCAGGAAGTTTCTGAGCGCCACAAAGTCATGTTCCACCGTCCGGGGGTGTGCCGGCTTCAACTCCTTCCCCCCCAGCTTGCCACCATCAAGACGACGGCTCTTGAATCCAGAGATCATTTGCTGAGTGATGGCATCAAGTCGGGTTTCCCAGCCGAAATGACGCACGAAGAGATCCAGTGAACGGACTTCCTTGCCACGGGTGTTCTCAGCCTTCCCTGTATGGTCTTTACTGAGCAAGTATTCTTGCACAGCGGCTTTCATTCCCGGTTTCCTTCCCGAACTTGGCAAGTTTCCTTCCCGGCGCTCCTGCTTCAGCAGTTCAAGCGCCACCTGAGCAGCGCTGAGGGTGCGGCAAGGCTCTTTGTTCTCATCCACTAGAGAAAACCGTCTGGCACCTTTGCGTCCATCCTCTTTGACCGTCCACAGCACTGCGTAGAAGCGCCCGTTGCGCTCCTGCAGACCCTTTACTCTGCGATTGCGATAATCACGAACTGGGATAAACTGCCCGGCATGACTCTTGGGCGCCTTCCTCTCTGTGCTTTCAGTTCCTTTCATGGCACGACTCTTGCACAATCCCTTGCACAGCGTCAAGAATCGACTTTTTCAGCTTTCTCTTTTACTCTGTTAATCAACACTTTGCGCTCGTAGCTCATCGGATAGAGCAGGGGTTTTCTAAACCCTTGGTAGCAGGTTCGATTCCTGCCGGGCGCACCA
>CAIXGT010000145.1 GCA_903919105.1 uncultured Spartobacteria bacterium
CGAACTCATTGCGACCTTGGAGCAAGCCAGCATCTCGGCCTCCTACCGGAAGACCCGCGACCATGGGTTCTGGCTCCGATTCAGCCCCCACTTCTACAATACCGTCGAAGAGATCGACCGCGTCCTCGACGTCCTCTCGGAAGCCATCAAGTGACAAATCTGAAAAGTCATACCTTGGAATTTCAGGGAAGAATCATTTCATGGCTCTCTGAATTTCATCATTCATAATTCACCCTTCATCCTTTTTTCCTTATGCTTCCCGTCGAGCACAACGACCCTGTCAACGCATCCATCCTCGCGATCTCCGAGGACAAGATCGCCGGATTTCATGAGGATCCTTTTGCCGTGGTGGCCGAGCAGTCAGGCCAACCCCTGGAGATAGTTCTCGCACGAATCCGGGCCATGCTCGAAGCGGGCACTATCCGCAGAGTCCGCCAGACCTTGATTGCCAACAATCTCGCCGAGGGCGCTCTGATAGCCTGGCGCGTCCCCGAGGAGAAGCTCGAAACGGCATTTGAATTTCTCTTCAAGGAGGATCCTTTCTCAGGCCATGTCGTGGTGCGCTCCACGGATGCCCGCATCGAGGGAGGAGCATTCCGCCTCTGGACCACTCTCAAGGTCCCTGCGGGATTCTCCCTGACAGAGCATTGTGAATTGCTGGCGAAAAAGATCGGCGCGGACGCCTACCGAATCATGCAGGCCAAGGGGATATTCACTCTCGGAGTCGGACATGTTCGCCGCAAGAACTCACCTCCCGGAGAGCGCTCCGAAGAACCCGCCACAATGATGAGCCCGGCCGTCGTCCATCTCACGGATCGGGAATGGCGGGTCCTCTTGGAGCTGAAGCGGGAGTTCACACCCGACGAGATCATTTCCTTTCCTTGGATCAAGAGAGCCGAGGCAGCAGGTGTCACCCAGGAGGAGTTCTACGATGTCGCCCGCTCCTTCCTGAATCGCAAGCTGCTGGGCCGCTTCTCGACCTTCTTGGAACATGTGAAGCCCTCGGCAACCGGAGTGCGAGTTACACGGTTCAATGCGCTCTTCCATTGGGCCGTCCCACCCGGTCGCGAAGCGGAGGCCGGGGCCGAGATTGGCCGTCACGACATCATGACGCACTGCTACTGGCGCGAGGGTGGCCCGGAGTTCAACAACGTGAACATTATGGGCGTGGCCCACGGGACCGATAAGGAGCGGGTCCTGGAGCACAAGGCCGCCATGGATCGCCATCTTCAGGAAGTTGGCATACCCCTGCTCTACACCAATGTCTTCTGGGGAGGGCGCAGCGAGATCAAGCCCTCCGAGATCTCACCGCTCATCTACAGGGAATGGTTGGAAGGTATGAATTAGGAATCTACTGTATCCTTCTTGCTCGTTCGGGATGATTTCCCTGCTTTAGCCACATTTTCATCATTCATCCTTTTTATTTGCCTCGCGGGTCTCTTTCCTGCATGCTGTCCGACTCTTATGAAAGCTGGTCTTCATCCCAACTATAACCCGACGACGATCATCTGCGCCTGCGGCACCGCTTACCAGACCCGCTCTACCCGCGACAATATCAAGATCGGTATCTGCTCCTCCTGCCACCCTTACTTCACCGGTGAGCAGAAGTTCATCGATACGGCAGGTCGTATCGAGAAGTTCACACGCCGCTACGGCAATGTCCGCGCCACCCGCGCGACCAAGCCGAAGCTCGCGCCCAAGGCCTAGCTTCCTACTTCCCGACCACGAGTCGGGAGGACGATTGGCACCGGAATAGGCCGGTGCCGGGCGGCTCCCGAACTTAACAGGGAGAGCCGCTATGAATCTGGATTTTAAACCGCTGATCGCCAAGAGGCGTCAGCGCTTCGAGGAGCTTGAGAGGGAGATCACTGATCCCTCCCTCTTCGACGATGCAAAGAAAGCCCGCGAGGTGCTCAAGGAGCATGCCCGGGTGAAGGAACTCATCTCCACCTGGGACGAGATGGAGAGCTGCCGCGCCCAGCTTGTTGAGAATCAGGAATTGGCCTCCGGGAACGACGCCGAGATGGCGGAGCTGGCCAAGGCCGAGATCGAGGAGATCAATGCCAGAATTCCAAAGCTCGAGCAGACTGTCCTCGTGTCACTCCTACCGCCCCAGCCCGACGATGACCGCGACGCCATTGTCGAAATCCGTGCCGGGGCCGGTGGTTCCGAGGCCGCTATCTTCGCCGGGGATCTCTACCGGATGTATACCCGCTATGCCGAGGCCGCAGGACTCCGCTACGAGCTGATCGAGGCCAGCCCGAACGATGCCGGTGGCTTCAAGGAAGTCATCTTCCAGATCTTCGGCAACGATGTCTTCCGCAGGCTCCGCTACGAGAGTGGCGTCCACCGCGTCCAGCGAGTCCCCGCGACCGAGGCCCAGGGCCGCATTCACACTTCCACGGCTACCGTGGCAGTTCTTCCCGAAGCCGAGGAGGTCGATTTTGAGCTTCGGCCTCAGGATCTCCGCATCGAGGTCTGCCGCTCGGGCGGTCCCGGAGGCCAGGGGGTCAATACCACTGACTCGGCCGTACAAGTCATGCATATCCCCACGGGCAAGATCGTCCGCTGTCAGGATGGCCGTAGCCAACAGAAGAACAAGGAGAAGGCCCTCACCATCCTGCGCTCGAGACTGCTGGAGGAAAAACGCGAGGAGGAGGCCCAGAAATACGCTGCCCACCGCAAGAGCCAGATCGGATCCGGGGGACGCGAGGAGAAAATACGTACCTACAACTTCCCGCAGAATCGGCTCACCGAGCACCGCATTGGAGTAACCCTCTACAATCTCGATCGCTTCATGGAGGGGGAAATCGCCGACCTGATCGCCGCCATCGGGGCCGCCGACACCCAGCAGCGTCTCGAGGCCTCGGTC
>CAIXGT010000146.1 GCA_903919105.1 uncultured Spartobacteria bacterium
CGGTCCCAAGAGCGCCGAGCGGTTTGCAGAGCGCGGCATCTTGACCTGCGCTGATCTCCAGAAAATGACCTTATCAGAAATGGTTCTGCAGTTTGGGAAATGGGGAGAGGAGCTTTATCGCCTCTGCCGTGGAGAGGATGAACGGGAGGTTCAGCCCCACCGCATCAGCAAATCCCTGAGCAATGAGACCACCTTCAGCGACAACCTTGTTTCCCTGGAGCAGTGCCAGGCCGCCATCACGGAACTCTCCGCGGAACTACTCGAGGAGTTGAATCAGAAGGCCCCAGAGAGAAAGATTCGTAAGGCCTTCGTGAAAGTGAAGTTCACCGACTTCACCCGGACTACCAGGGAATGCCTCTGCAGCGAGCCCTCGATCGAGATATACCAGACCCTAGTTGCCGAGGCTTTCGGGAGAAAAGATCTCCCCGTCCGATTGCTGGGAACAGGCGTACGGTTTGAGGAAGAGAACAGCGATTTGGCCGAGAGATTACAGCCGGAGCTTTTTCAGTGATTCCGAAAGTTTAGAGAATCATAAGAAAAGATGTAGCTACAAAAGGCACACGCAACGGATGAGAAGCAACGGCCGGCAAGCCAAAACCACAAAAGCAGAACGGAATCGAAAGCATGAGGCAAATTTTATGGGAGCCACTCCCGAGCAATTACAACCTCTGTGCATTCTGTGCATATTGTGGCAAAGATTCTGTTTAATCCTATCCAAGGACACAGTGAGCCAATGGACATGAAAAGCAACTCCCATTGACCAGTTGGAGTTCTTGGGCAACGATCATGGGATGTTCCTTCCAGGCCAAGCCGTAGTGTGTATCGACGATGCCTTCCCTCTGGGGATTCAGCTCCTCTACAACCAGCTGCCGAAGAAGGGGAATACCTATCACATCCGCGATCTGGTTCCGGGTTGCGACTTCAATGCGAATCATGGCGAGGTCGCCGTCTATCTCACCGAGTTGAAGAACCCGACCAACAAGGTGGGGATCGAGCGGGGCTTCAAGGCAGAACGCTTTGCTCCCTTGGAAACTGATGAGATCGAAGATGAGGACATCTTCCAGATCGACGAGGTCCTCCCCTCGCCGAATCAGAAACCCCTCAGGAGTCCGGATTTAGTTCCCGCTGAAACTCGTTAAGCAGAGGAGCTTCTCATTCAGCGATCTGCCTTCTTGTCAGTTTCCTTCCACGGTAGCGTTCTGCTTGAGGATCCTCTTTACTTCTTCAAAGGCTTTCGGATTCTGATGGGCGCCATGGTCGCTCGGGACAACGCATTCGGACTGCGCTCCATCCATGTGGGAGCTCCAATAAGGGACGACTCCATCGGAAGAATGTGGTGAGTCTCCCCGTCCGCGGTCGCCGATGATCGTGTGATACGGGACGCCCGGCACGATCGGGATGGTATTGATCATGCGGACGAAGCGATTTTTTGGAGAGAGGGTGTCGATACTGTTGGGAGCGCGCTTGAGCTTCAAATCATTGGCCTGGAAGGTGACCACCTTGAGTGCGTCATTGCCGGCAAGGAGCAACTTCCTAGGCGTTCTCACAAGCATGGAGCCGATCCTGCCGATCGAGAGTGAGGCCATCTCGCTTCCCTTGAGCGGTGAGGAGATGAAGATCACCCTGCCTATCTCTGGGCGGTGCTTGAAGATCATGGCGTCGGTATAGAGTTTCTTGGAAGAGACTGAGAGACGAGTCTCGGCTGGAGTGCGGTTGAAGAGTCGTTCCCAGAGAGTCTCACCCGTGTCGGTGATCAGGAGTCTACTGATGCATCCCCCCATGCTATGGCCGATCACGACCATTGGCTTGTGCAGGGGAAAGCGCTTCTCAACCCCATCGAGATTCTCACGAAGGATCGAAGTAGAGTAGGGATAGGGATATCCCGAGGGGTAGCTGTAGAACCAGAACTGATAGTGCTTCCGGATCTCGGAATCACTTCGCAGATTGATGATCATTGGTGCCCATGTTGAGGGAGAGTCCATCAGCCCGTGGATGACAAGTACCACGGCCTTATTCGGATTATAGGGCTCGAGTCGTGACAACTGCGCTGTCTCGGCCCATTTCTCGGGGTTAATCATTCGTTCCAACTTGGGTATTCTGTGCGTCGTGCTGGCGAGCATTACCGCCAGCGGTACGGTGAAATCAGCCGCCAGATCCATCCTCCTCCCGTTGACCGAAGTCCTCTCCTGAGCCAAGGGATCCTCGAAGGCTATGATACAGCGGTTCCCCTGGAAGCGGGCCACAGCCGTCACACCGTAATAGACTTTCTTAGTGAAGTAGTTGGTGTGCCACTCCTTGTTATCTCCCTTGCCGACGGCAACGACGGGAGCACCGATTCCGGGACGGGAGACATGCTGTTCGACATACTTGCCCTCGATCATGAACTGATCAGCAGGAGTGAAAGTATAGAGAGCTGGATTCCACATCGGCCTTGGGTCTGGCTTATGCTCGAGATGATAGGTGCCCCCTGAGGGACTTGGAACGGTCAGAGGATTGGTCCAGGGATCCAGCTTGTTGGCATGGATGATCCCGATGATTCGCGAGACGGCAAAGTTATAGTCATGCAGCGCCGAAGCATCATCAGGGTTATGCTTTAGCATCGCCAACGCCTCTTGGGAGGCCTGGATATTCTCGCCCAGGGCAACGAGTGGGCTCACACCCGCAAGGCGCATCGCATGGATGATCTTTTGTCCCGTGACTGCGGTTGCAGTCATAGAACTCAGCGGGTGATACTGCGGAGGCTTCTCCTTGACCGTGGCATCGCTGGCGCAACCCATGAGTCCGACGATTCCTAAAAGCAGGAGGGAACTGCAAAGCCAGCTCGAGAAATAATTCAGGTCGGTTTTCTTAGATGAATGCTCCATGGAAATACTTGGGAAATTGTATTCTAAATCATATCCACCCATGACAGGCCAGATTTACATCAGGGAGATAAACCACGAATATTTTTGCGATTTTAAATCCGTCCCTCTCTCTTGAAAAGAGGTAATCAGGGTGTAGTATCTTCGACTTAATTCTTCAACTCGCGGGC
>CAIXGT010000147.1 GCA_903919105.1 uncultured Spartobacteria bacterium
CGTAAGCGGCGTTAAGTCTCAATTCGGGATAGGTGAGGTAGAGCTCATCCTTGCACCTTGTGACGCCCACATAGAAAAGCCGCCGCTCCTCTTCAAGGGCATTGTCATCCTCCATCGAGCGAGTTCCTGGGAACATTCCTTCCGTCAGCCACGTCAGAAAGACTACCTGCCATTCGAGTCCCTTGGCTTGGTGAATACTTGAGAGGCAGACACGGTCCTCTTCGTCATCACGACCGGTCACCTCGCTGGTCTCGGTCCCTCCTAGTAGGGTGAGCTGCGCTAGGAACTCATCCGTCTGTTCAAACTGCTTCGCGTAGTTGGCCAGCGTGTTCAGGTCATCACGGCGGGCCTCATAGTTGGCGAACTTGGCCTGCATGTAATCGTCGTAGAGTGACTTCATAACAGCATTGATCATGTCGGATGGGGGGGCTGGCTCTCCCTTGGGTGCAAGTTCGGTCAGAGTAGCCACCAGCTGATTCCAGGAACCCTGGGCCTTGGAGGGAGGCTTGCACCCTTTATCAAGAAGAGAAAAACTCCGTCCTCCCTCCAGGAGTTTCATGGCCTGTTGCCAGAGATTCTCGGCCGTCTTGTTGCCGATGCCGGGAAGTAAGCGCGCCATGCGTTTGAAGGCGACCTCGTCGTTGGGATTAATGGCGAACTTCAGAAAGGCCGCCACGTCCTTGATATGGGCCTGCTCGAAGAAACGCAGTCCGCTCGTGATGCCAAAGGGAATGCCGCGTCTGGTGAATTCCAACTGGATTTCCATGGAATGATAGTGGGCGCGGTAGAGTACAGCTATCTCGCGGAAATCAATCCCTTCGTCATTTAGTTCCAACACGCGTTGGGCAATGAAGGAAGCCTGTTCGTTATTGGTGGCAAGTGGGACCAGGGCCGGTTTGCTTATGGCCTCCTTGCGGACGGCCTGCAGTTCCTTGGGAAACTGGCGGGGGTTGTTCAGAATGGAAGCGTTCGCCAGCTCCAGGACCTGGGGGACACTCCGGTAGTTTGTCTCGATCCTGTGAATGACAGAATCCGGATAGCGCTTAGGGAATTCGAGGATGTTCGCGAAGTCAGCTCCTCTCCACGAATAGATCGACTGGGCATCGTCCCCGACGACCATGATGTGCTTGTGCATGGATGCCAATGTGTCAATGAGTCCAGCCTGCAGTCTGTTCGTGTCCTGGTACTCGTCGACTAGGATGGCGCGGAAGCGGCGCTGGTAGGTTGCTGCAATCTCTGGATTGGTCAGCAGAAGCTCATGGGTCTTGGAAAGAAGGTCGTCGAAATCCAGCGCATTCACTTCCTTCTTTCGACCTTCGTAAGCTGAGGCGACTTGGGCGATCTGATCTTCCAAATCGATGAAGTACCTGTAACGGCGTGCCAGCAGCGTGCGGAGAGTGTCACCCGTGTTGCATCCCAGGCTGATCAGCTCCGCAAGAACCTGACCCTTGGGAAAGCGCTTATCATTGGTGCGGAATCCCAGGCGCGCAACGACGGATTCCAACAATTCCTCCTGATCCTCCCGATCCATGATCGTGAATCCTTGATTGAACCCCACCGCTTCCGGGTGACGTCTCAGTATCCGGTGGCCGATCGAGTGGAAGGTGCCGCTCCAGAGGCCTTCCGAAGCACCGGGTAGGAGCATGTTCACTCGTTCGAGCATCTCCCGGGCGGCCTTGTTGGTAAAGGTCAGCAGGAGAATCTCACCCGGTCGGTATCCTTGCTCGAGCAGCCATGCAACCCGATAGGTCAGGGTTCTGGTCTTGCCGGTTCCCGCGCCAGCAATCACGAGATGCGCTCCCGATGGAGAGGTTACGGCATTCAGTTGCTGCTCATTCAGTTCTTTCGCAAAGTCGATGCCGCTACCCGATCCCTGCGCAGGGTGGAGCTGGTAGCTCCTGCTCATGAGGTTGGCTTTTTCGAGAGTGAGTGGTGACGGTGATGTTTTTTCACTTTCGGCGCGACCTGATCGCCTGACCCATGCTGATTCCCGGTTTTCCGGCTAGCGACCGTAACGGTTGATTTACTCTCCTGGGGGAGGCCGAGAGCCCACCTCAGCATGCGAGCGGAATCAGTAAAGACCCGCTCTTTGCTGCTGCCCAGAATCACCGTGATGACCTCCCTGCCGTTGTAGCTTCCACTGGAGACCAGGCAATGCTTTGCCTTGTCAGTGTATCCAGTCTTCATGCCGGTGCAGAACCAGTTTTCCCTCATGGTTTGGTTTGTGTTACGAAGCATGTGGACATGGCCGTCGGCATAGCGGAAGGGAAGATATTTGGTGCCCATGATGGGTCGAAGAATCGGGTTCGCATAGGCGGCCCGTGCGACTTTTGACATATCTGCAGCCGTGGAATATTGGTCCTCTGCGGGTAGCCCGTTCGGATTAACAAAGTGCGAGGAATTCATTCCCAGACTGACGGCCTTGCTATTCATCAGGTTGGCAAAATCTTCGATGCTTCCCCCTGTATCACGTCCCAGAGTACGCGCCACATCATTTGGGCTCTTCACGAGAAGCGCGGTGAGAAGAGTTCCCTTGGTGTAAGCAGTTCCTGGTTTTAACTGCAGAGTGGTTGGTTCGGCTATCTCGTCGATCGGTTGGATCACCACTTCCTTGTCGAGGTTTCCCTGTTCGGCAACGATGAGCGAGGTCAGGAGTTTCTGGGTACTGCCGACCGGGCGCTTCTCGTCCGGATTTCTCTGATACAGTACATCTCCGGAATTCGCATCCACAACCACGACCGAAACTCCCTTTACATCAGGGGGTGGGGATGGGAAAGGGGTTGTGGAGCCAAATATCGGAGTCGAGAGAGAGAGTAGAATCAGCGGAAAGAAAATGTTCTTCATGGGACTTGAATGTTCGGATTTTGAAAATGGAGCTTCAGTGAAGCGTGGATTTTGTGGAATCAGAGGGCTGGCTTGCAACTGATTTGGCGATGAGGTTTTCGATGACCTGATCACGTTTGGCTCCGAGATCCAACGCGCGTTGATAATGTCGTCTTGCCAACTCGATCAGCGGGGGATTACGCCCCAAATAGAGCACCGCGAGATTAAAGTTCGCGTCCGCATAGTTCGGGTCGAGTTGGACAGCGCGACGCAGTTCCTGCTCGGAAGCTTCGCCCCAGCCCCTCCGTCCTGCCGCCATGCCCAGATAGTTGTGCGCCCGAGGATTGTTTTCGTCATGGAGGGTGGCTTGGGCTAGGTAGGCGAAGGCCTCGTCGTCCCTTTTCTGTTCGAGAGCATTCATGCCGAGCAACTTCCAGGCAGCTGCATTATCGAGGTCAAGTGATAGCGCTTTTCTCAGCATCGTTCGCGACTCCTCAAGCCTGCCGAGTCTCGTTTTCACGGCTGCGGCACTGACGAGAAGGGATGGTATGTTCGGGGCCATGCCAAGAGCACGGGAGTAAAGGGAATCAGCTTTCTCAAATTGCCCCTTGGCGAATGATTGCTCGGCTTCCTTTATCAGCGGAAGAACTGCCTGCGGTATTATGGCCTCCTGAAATTGATGCGGCTTATTGATGGAGAGATCGTCATGAGCAGTGGCAGAGACAGGGGCAGCCTTGGTTTCATTTGTGAGAAGGCCACTTCCTAGGATGCTCAGGAGTAGAAACCAACGAATAAGTTCTCCTCTCATGAATTAATTGGTGGCGAGGAGAGTTCGATAGAACGATTTCGGGCAGCCCGTATTGAGGCGCGGACGATACCGGGGAAGCCTTCATTTTCCAACACTTCAAGCCCAGCGGCCGTGGTGCCGGCTGGACTGGTGATCTCCGCGCGCAGGGCCAGGGGAGTCTGATCAGTTTCGTTGACAAGGGCTGCAGCCGCGGCAAGGGCGCCGGCTGCTAGGGTCTTTGCCAGCTCTGGTTCCAGTCCACCATCGATTCCCCCCTGTGCCATGGCTTCCAGCATCAGCAGGGCAAAAGCAGGACCGCTTCCGCTCACAGCGGTGACGGTGTCGAGATCGCTCTCTCGGACGACAAGAGCAGATCCCGCGGAGGAAAAGATCACCGTTGCCATCTTTAAATCCTCTTCGGTGCTGGAATGATGGGGAGCGATTGCGGTGATCCCCTTGCGGAGTCTGACTGCCGTATTGGGCATGGAGCGAATTACTCTTACTTTCCCATTGGCTGCCCGGAACAGGTCCTCGGAGCGGATACCGGCAACGATCGAGATCAGAAGTTTTCCCTCAAGCTCCGAAGCAACGGATGCGGTGACTGCGGTGGCCTGTGCGGGTTTCACACAGAGAAAGACGATCTCGGCATCGCGAATAGCCTCGGCGTTGGAACAGGCGGACTTCACGCCTAGTGAGGAGGCTGTCTGCTGGGCGGATTCGCGTGTGCTCGACGAAACAATGACCCTGTCACCCGTAGTCAGTCCGGAAGCCAGCATCCCGCGGATAAGGGCACCCCCCATTTTTCCTGCTCCAAGCACTGCGTAATTCATACATTCACTTTAAGGGAGAGATGCCATGGCGCAAGGCTTCGAGGTAAGTCATGAAGTGAAAACATCAATGAGACAATTGCAGGATGCCTTGCGGAAACGTCCCTTGGGCGATTACTTTGGCGATAAATGCTCTCCCTGGATCAACTGACCCTGACTCTCGGCACGGAAGAGGAATCTCCACGACTTCTTTCCCAAATCTCCGCCACGTTTAAACGCGGGGAGTTCATCGCAGTGATCGGCCCCTCCGGTTGCGGCAAAAGCACCCTTCTGAAAATGATCGCTGGGATCGCCACTGGTCAGGAAGAGGGAACAATCCATTGGGATGGTCGGAATCTGGCTGATGAGGATTTCAACCCATCGGAATTCGGCTATGTCCCTCAGTTCAGCATCGCTTACGAGAATTTGACGGTTGGGGAATGTGTCGAGTATTCCGCCAGACTGCGTGTCAGCGGACAGAGCGGAGCAGAGCGAGATACAATGGTTGCCCGTCTTCTCGGGGAGGTCGGCATGGGAGAATTCCGCGATCGTCCTGTGAAGGTGCTTTCAGGAGGACAAAAGCGCCGCTTGGCCCTGGCGATGGAACTGGTGAGCAGTCCTCCGATTCTGCTTTGCGATGAGGTCACAAGCGGCTTGGACCCTCGGTCCGAAGACGAGATTGTGAATCTCCTGAGGAACGTCGCCCGTGAC
>CAIXGT010000148.1 GCA_903919105.1 uncultured Spartobacteria bacterium
AGTTCGTAGCGGACACTCGGTTGAATGACACGGATCATCAGCGTGCCCGCAACCAGACGCTCGGGCTGGGAATGCTGAGCGATGAAGTCTCCCACAATCCCTTTCCATGCCGCCGTGATATCGGCTTCCCTGATGCGAACATCAAGTCCGAGCTTGGGGAGAAGCTTCCCGAGCACATCCCCGATCGTAATTGCACGATCGGGACGCACGTCTTCCGGAAGTCCTCTCCATTCGAACGTCACCCTCTTGGCTGGCGACCACTTCTGAGGATAGCGACCACCCATATCACCTGCACCATGTAGAGGTGCGGCCATATCGGTTCCGCTGACTAGGCGTCGTTGCCGATCGCCTCGACGGGGCAGCCTTCCATGGCTTCCTTACAGAGAGCCTCCTCTTCGGGAGTCTCGGGCTGCTTGAAGACATAGGAGTGCCCTCCATCCTCGTTGCGCTTGAAGTTGGAGGGAGCTGTCTCGCGGCAAAGATCGCAGTCGATGCACTGGTCGTCGCAGTAGTAAGGACCTGCGACATTCTCGGGATACTTGTTGGATACGTCAGCCATAGTGAGAAAAGGTTAAAAGCGCCTGACCCGATTGCAACGGTTTTTTTGGATTTCGGGAGTTGGGTCAGGAATTCCTGATTTTTTCCATCAGATCCCCCGCTATCTCGGCTATTTCGACAGAACTGGAATTTGAGGGGTCACTGAGAACAATGGGAGATCCCGCATCAGCGGCAATCCTCACGGCCGGGTCGAGCGGCAATGAGCCCAGAAATGGAACCTTAAGCCGCTCCGCCTCCCGCGAACCGCCCCCACTCCCGAAGATATCATGACGGCTCCCGTCCGGAGCGATAAAGCAGGCCATGTTCTCGATGATGCCCAGAATCGGGACGTTCGTTTTCTGGAACATCGAGATCGCCTTGCGAGCGTCGATGAGAGCGACCTCCTGAGGTGTGGTGACAATGACCACCCCGGAGAGTGCCACGGTCTGGACGATGGTAAGTTGGATGTCACCCGTACCGGGTGGGAGATCAAGGATCAGGACGTCAAGATCACCCCAGGCAACGCCTCGCAGGAACTGCTGCGTGTAGCGAGTGACCATGGGACCACGCAGGATGGCCGGCGAATCGTCCTCCAGCATCAGGCCCAGTGACATGATCTTCAGGCCATGGCGCTCCACGGGAATGATCTTTCCGGATTCGTCGGCATAGGGACGCTCGGAGGTTCCACACATCAAGGCGATACTTGGTCCATAGAGGTCGCAGTCGCAGATCCCCGTCTTCAGTCCCTTTGCTGAAAGTGCGGCCGCCAAGTTGACGGCAACCGTAGACTTACCCACGCCGCCCTTCCCACTCGCTACGGCGATGACGTGACGAACACCCTCGATACTTGTGGGACCTTGAGCGGGTGCCTGGACAGGAGCCTGCACATCGATAAGCACCTTAACCGGGGGCTTTCCCGGCAGAGCGTCGAGAGCCTCCTCCACACTCGAACGAAGATTGGTGGCCACCCCTGTATCATTGGTCGAGACCACCAACTGGACGGTGATCTCTGATCCGACGGAAATGGCTTTGACGATTCCGAAGGAGACAATATCGCGGGTGAATCCCGGATAGGGAACCTTGGCTAGAAGCTCGCGGACCTGTGTTTCGTCAATCATCACACGATCCTAGAAAACCGCCGCACAATGACGAGTGCTAATGACTTTCTGTTTAAGGGATTTCTGCCTACGCCCTTCTAGAGGATCAGGGGTTGCCAAAATTTGCTGCATGATCAAATTAATGCCATGAGCGACTCCCTCACTTCCTTAAACCCGATCCTGCCGACCGAAGGGCGCCATGTCCTTCATCTCTTCTACAGCATGGAGCAGGAGCCCTGGTCTTATCTGGAGGCAGCCGATCGGCACAAGAGGCGCGACGGAATGGCCAAGATCGTCAGGGATATCCAGGCCCTCCCCGACACCCAGCTTCTTCCCTATAGCGTCGTGGGCCCGAAGGCCGATCTCGGATTCATGCTGGTCACTCCGGATCTCCAGGTCGCCGACCGTTGCTCCAAACTACTCGGCGAAGGGCTCGGAGCCGGTATGCTGACTCCTGCCTTCTCTTGGCTCTCCATGACCGAGCGGAGCGAATACACGACCTCCGAAGCGGAATACAGCGCGGAACTCAAGGCTGAGGGGATCGACCCGGAGACCCCGGAATTCGCGAGCAAGATCGCCGAATTCCATGACCGCATGGAGAAGTACATGCGCCGCCGCGTTGTTCCCGAGCTTCCCGATGCACAGGAGTGGCCTGTCTTCTGCTTCTACCCGATGTCGAAGCGCCGTCTGCCTCAGCTGAATTGGTACGCCCTCCCTTTTGAAGACCGGAAGCGACTCATGGCGGGCCATGCCAAAATCGGGCGGACCTACTCGGGGCGGGTTCTTCAGCTCATCACCGGTTCGACCGGCCTGGATGACATGGAATGGGGTGTCACCCTCTTCGCGAAGACCACCAGCGAGATCAAGGCGATCGTCTACGAGATGCGCTTTGACGTGGTGAGCTCCCACTATGCGGAGTTCGGCGAGTTCTTCATCGGGATCCGGATGGACATTCCCGATCTCTGCAACCGGCTGAATCTGTGACCTTATCTTCCCAGAACTCGACTCTGGATTCTGATCTGGCTGCAAAGGAAGTCCTCCTTGAGGGGATTCTGTCCCAGCGTACTCCCCTGCTGATTGCGTATTCGGGGGGCGTCGACAGCACACTGCTACTGGCAGTCGCCCATCGAACGCTGGGTAAGCAAGTCACCGGCATTATTGCCGACTCTCCCAGCCTGCCCCGCGCCTCGTTGAATGAAGCCGTAAGGGTAGCGAAGGAAATGGGCGCTCAACTTGAGCTGGTCGCCACCACGGAACTGGAGGATCCGCGCTATGCGGAGAATCCCATGAACCGCTGCTATTTCTGTAAGGCCGAGCTCTTCACCCGCATGGACGAGGTGGCCCGCGAGAGAGGATTCGCCGCGATCGCCTACGGCGAGAATGCCGACGACCCTGCCCATCTGAGACCGGGCTCGCAGGCGGCAGCTGAGTTCTCAGTGATCGCCCCGCTCAAGGAAGCTGGCCTCACTAAGGCCGATGTCCGTGAACTCTCACGCAAGCTGGGCCTCCCCACCGCAGATGCTCCGGCCCAGCCGTGTCTCAGTTCGCGTATTCCCCATGGCACACGGGTGACCAGTGAGGCACTCGATTATGTGGAACGGGGTGAGGCGATCGTCCGGCAGTTCGGATTCAAGGTCTTCCGCGTCCGCTACGTGCCGCCGAATGGAATGGAGGGAGTCGATCGCCCCGGCGCCAAGGTGCAGGTCTCCCTTGAGGAAATGCCGCGCCTTGAATCAACCCGCAGCACACTGATCGCCGCCCTCTCGGCCAGTGGCTTCAGCAGTGTAGAGATCGATCCAACTCCGCTACTAAGGTAGTAGCGGAGGAAGGATGAAACTGGAGACCTGCCGCAACGGATGCGAAGCACCGGCCGGGCAAGCAAACCTGAGGCCTAAGATCTGCACCCCATTTCCTATTCCCCATCACCCATTCCCTACCCAGTCTCGCACACCCACATCGTCTCCCCAAATTCTAAAAGGATCTCCTGCTTGAGATCTGCAATCTTCTCGGAGGCGGTTTCCGGAGTGAGGACGGCCACCATCGTGGAGCCGGATCCTGTCATGAAGGCGGACTCTACGCCGGGTTGCTGACGCAGCCAGGTTTTCATGACAGGCAGGAGGATATACTTGTAAAAGACGGGATCCTCCAGATCGTTGATGATTTCCAGTTCTCCGAGAAATTGCTTCTCGCTCTGATCTGGCAGTCTTTCTGATTCCTTCAGCTCGGCATATTTTTTGTAGGCCCAGGCGGTCGGGACTGGGAATGGGGGCTTGATGAGGAGAAGGGTACGCTTCGGAAGAGCCGAAGTTGGCTCCAAGATCTCCCCCCTTCCACGGCACCAGGCGGGGCCACTCCCCAAGAAGAACGGGATATCGGAGCCGAGCGTCGCGGCGATCTGGTGCAACTCTTCATCCACGAGGGGATGATCAAAGAGTTCGTTCAGTCCCTTCAGCACGGCGGCGGCATCACTGCTTCCTCCGCCCAGTCCGGCTCCATGAGGAATCCGCTTCAGTAATGTGATCGCAATCCCATGATCGAGACCTGTTGCTACTCGGAAGGCTTCAGCAGCCTTCACACAGAGGTTCTCTGCACCCGTGGGGAGTTCGGGATCATTGCAGGTCAGGGTGATTCCGTTTCCCATTCCATGGGAGACTTCGACAGCATCGGCCAGACCAATCGGAACCATGAGTGTCTCCAGTTCATGAAAGCCATCGGCCCGCTTTCCGAGGATGCGGAGAGAAAGGTTGATCTTGGCCGGAGCCACGAGTGAGATGGTTTGAGTCACGTTACGTCCTTTAAAACCTTTGAACTCTCTCATCGTGTGAAACTACCGACCCGACCCCAAGACAAAATCATCATCGCCCTCGATGTTCCCGATACCGACGGAGCTCTTCGACTCCTCGATTCCATAGCTGATCAGGGCGAACCGCCTGCACTCTGCAAGATAGGCCTGGAACTTTTCACGGCGGAAGGACCAGCAGTGGTCAAGGCGGTAAAAG
>CAIXGT010000149.1 GCA_903919105.1 uncultured Spartobacteria bacterium
CGAATCCCCCCCCACTGACGAAGTGAGCCGCCGTGTCCATGCGGCGTGGGACTGCTCCTCCACACTCCGAAAAAGGCGCTTCGCCGCCGGCGCTCTCGACCTCGAGATGCCCGAGGTGAAGGTCTGGCTGGATAAGGCGGGCCATCCCGTGAAGCTCGAACTTGTCGAGAACGATATCTCCCACCAGCTCATCGAGGAGCTCATGCTACTGGTTAACGAGCAGGTCGCGCGCCATCTCAAGAACAAGCGCCAGCCGAACATCTACCGCATCCACGAGAAACCCGAGACCGAAAAGCTCGACGAGTACCGGGAGCTAGCCGCCACCTACGGCGTGAAGGCGGGCGATTTGAGCAACAGGGCCGAGCTACAAAAGCTGCTCGATGGTCTGAAAGGGAAGCCTTACGCCAGCGCCCTAAAGATCGGTCTGCTCAAGAGCCTCAAGCGCGCACGCTACTCGCCCGATCCTCTGGGTCATTTTGGCCTCTCGAAGTCGGACTATAGCCACTTCACCAGCCCCATCCGCCGCTACGCCGATTTACTCACCCACCGCTCGCTCGCTCGCGACCTCGACCCGAAGCAGCACGGCCCCCTCTCCACCGATCTTGGCCCGGTCAGCGAGCACCTCTCCACGACCGAGCGCACCGCCGCCGATGCCGAGAAGGAATCAGTACGGCTCAAGAAGCTTGAGTACTTCAGCAAGCTAGCCGAGGCGGCTACCGAGGGAGGCGTCGCCCCCTCCTTCAACGCCAGAGTGATCGAGGCCCGCAACTATGGCCTACTGGTCGAGCTGCCTGAGGCGATGATGACGGGCCTTGTGCCCGTTTCTTCGATGGACGACGATTTCTATATCTTCGACGGGCCACGCTCCCGGCTTGTCGGGAAGAATTCCCGGAAAATCCTCAAAGCCGGTGACGAGTTCCGCGTCCAGGTAGCCCGCGTCGACACCTTCAAACAACAGATCGACTTCAAGATCGCCAAGGAGCCCCGTACAGGCAAAACGAAGAAGCCAGAGGCCCCCCGTGGAACCCATGGCGGCAAAGCCGACTTTATGGAAGGGCTTACTTGGTAAGGGGATACCTTTTTACAAGGCTCGGGTTACCCACTTCCAGCTGGCAAGTGACAGAGATTGAGAAGACTAGTGAAAAGGTGTGTTGAAAAAACGGTTGCTCCCTCGGGATTTTCTTCCGCAGACACCTCCGAGGACCTTTTCAACTTTTTTTACGCTTCAACGCATCCACCTACTCCCTTAAACTGATCGGATCGTGAGCACCCAAACACACCACTCCCCAGCCCACCCCGTCTCCATCGCCCAGCTGGAGGAAATCTACCGTTCCCCTTTCTTCGACCTGATCCAGCGCTCGCGCTCCATCCAGCTCCAGAACTGGGACGAGGACAATGTCCAGCTCTGCACCCTGCTGAGTGTGAAGACCGGCGGCTGCAGTGAGGACTGTTCTTACTGCGCCCAGAGCTCCCGCTACAATACCGGCGTGAAGGCCGGCAAGCTGATGGGCTGCGACGAGATCCTGCCCCTAGCCAAACAGGCACGGGAAAGCGGCACGACCCGATTCTGCATGGGCGCCGCCTGGAAAGGGGTCAAGTCGGGCGACAGCCGCTTCGAGTCGATGCTCGAGACCGTCCGCGAGGTCAGCAAACTCGGCATGGAGGTCTGCGTCACACTCGGTCAGCTGGGAGATGAGGAAGCTCGCCAGCTCAAGGAAGCGGGTGTCACCGCTTACAACCATAACATCGACACCTCTCCGGAATTCTACCCGCAGATCGTCACCAGCCATACCTTCGACGACCGGCTGAATACAATCTCCTCAGTCCAGAAGGCCGGCATGGCCGTCTGCTGCGGTGGCATCATCGGGATGGGCGAGACCGAGCGTGACCGCTTGCGGATGCTGGAGGTCCTCTGCGGATTCAATCCCCCGCCCGAGAGCGTGCCGATCAACTGCCTCATGTCGATGCCCGGCACCCCACTGGAGGATCAGCCTGTCGTTGATGTCTTCGAGCTCGTGCGCCTGATCGCCACAACCCGCATCATGCTGCCCAAGGCCCGCATCCGACTCTCTGCGGGACGCACGCGCCTCACCCGCGAGGGCCAGGCCCTCTGTTTCTTTGCCGGCGCGAACTCCGTATTCTACGGTGACAAACTCTTGACGGCGGCCAACCCCGGCACCAATGAAGATCTTGACCTCCTTCGCGCCATCGACCTCGCTCCAATGGAGCAGGGAATGCCTGCAGCGGTTTGATTCTAATTCTTTCGCGCCCGTAGCTCATCGGATAGAGCAGGGGTTTTCTAAACCCTTGGTAGCAGGTTCGATTCCTGCCGGGCGCACCACGATTGCCTCACCATGGACTCCCCAGAAAAATCACCCCGCATCCTGATCATCCGCAGGGACAATATAGGGGACTTGGTCTGCACGACCCCTCTGATCCGCTCTCTCAGGGCACAGCTTCCGACGGCCTACATCGCCGCACTCGTGACAAAATATAATTTGGCCGTGATGGCAGGGAATCCCGATATTGATGCGCTTTTCTCCTACACGAAGGCGAAGCATCTGGAGCATGGCGAGAGCCGCATCGGCATCTTCTGGAGCCGTCTCAAGACCATCTGGAAACTTCGCAAGCAACGCTTCGACTGGATTCTCCTGCCGGGCGGCCCGCAACGCAGCTCGCTCCGTTTCGCCAAATGGATCGGTGCCAAGAAGATTCTGGTCCGCGACGCGGAAGATGCGGCGGGCGGCGAGCACCATGTCGAGCAATGCTGCCACCAGCTTGTCCGGATGGGGTTGGAGTTCGCATCACCGGAGGCTCGCCTGACCCCGGACAAAGCCCGGGTTACAAAGTTCAAGCACTCGTTGCCCCGGGAGTGGAACCGGCATTCTGGTCCCGTAATCGCGTTGCATCTCAGCTCGCGAAAGATTTCGCAACGGTGGCCTGCTGAGCGTTTTGCCGAGCTGGCCCGCATGCTGCATGAGAAACTGGATGCCAAATTTCTCCTGCTCTGGTCTCCCGGATCAGCCGACAACCCTCTCCACCCAGGCGACGATGAGAAGGCCCGTGACGTGCTGACTTCCACGGCGGGCCTACCGCTGCATCCCGTTCCCACGGAACGGCTGGAAGACCTGATTGCGTCTCTCTCACTCTGCGACTCCATGGTCTGTAGCGATGGCGGCGCGATGCATCTGGCGGCCGCTCTTGGCAAACCGATGGTCTGCCTCTTCGGCGATTCCGATCCGGAACATTGGGGCCCCTGGAAGGTGCCGTATGTGGTCCTGCATCCGCCCAGCCGCGAAGTGACCGATATCTCCGTGGAGCAAGTCTCTGCCGCATTTTTGGATCTCAGTCAAAAGTCCTAGCGAGTACGCCTCGTCGGATTCATTCTCATCCCATGCTCGAGATCACGATTCTGGCCAGCGGCAGCAATGGCAACGCCGCACTGGTTAGGACCGAAACGGCCTCCTTCCTGGTTGATGCGGGCCTGAGCACCAAGGAGCTGACTCTCCGTTTGAGCTCTTGCGGCGTAGAACCGCGCGACCTCTGCGCGATCCTAGTGACCCACGAGCATGGCGACCACACCAAGGGACTCGCCCAGTGGTCCAAGAAACATGCCACACCGATCTATTGCAACCGCCAGACAGCGGCCGTCCTCCGCGACAAGGTCATTGATTTCAACGGATGGAAGATCTTTGAAAGCGGTGCAGAGTTCGACTTGATGGGCGCAACCGTGCGCTCTTTTCTCATACCGCACGATGCGGTAGAGCCCGTCGGCTTCGTGATCCGAGAACGGACCCACTCCTTTGGGTTCCTCACCGACCTTGGTCATGCAACGACGCTCGTTACCGAATCGCTTCGCGGCGTGGATGGTCTCCTGATCGAGGCGAACTACGATGAGCAACTCCTCGAAAAAGACACGAAGCGCCCCTGGTCAATCAAGCAACGCATCCAGTCCCGCCATGGCCATCTCTCGAACACCGCTGCTGCGGAAACCGTCTCCGGGATTCGCCATGATGGCCTCGGTCATCTGCTGCTCGGTCACCTCAGCCGTGACTGTAACAGCGAAGAGCTGGCTCTCGGCGCCATGAACCGAATGCTGGGTCAGAGCGCAATCAACCTCTTCTGTGCGCTTCAGGAGGAGGTGTCTCCGCCCATCAGATTCATTTAGAGTGCCCGTTCTCTGACGATCAGGTATATCCAGTTACCTGCGATCAGCGCCACCACGCCGACTCGCACAGCAAGCGTGGTGATTTTGGAGAGTGGCTCACACCGTAGACGCGGCAGTCCTGCAGAGACAACCACCACGCAATAAAGGAGATAGAGAGTTATTCCAAAAACGAGAGCCATCAGGAGCGGGTTGAGGAGAATGGCCGCCTTGAGATTGCCGTGAAGCAGACAGCTAAGTCCCCGTGTCATGCCGCAGGTGGGGCAGGGGAGGCCTGTTAATGCATGGAGTGGACAGAGGGGTGTTGGTAATCCTGAGAGGAGCCAGCCGATACCCAGGATGCCACCAAGCGCGATAACCAAACCCCAAGTCAGCTCCGGATCATGCTCCCCCGGAAAGAGCGGCCGCCAGAAGAATCGGGGAACCAGCAAGGACTTATGAATTAGGGAAGCTTAGGCAGCGTCGGCATACTGCCGCCCATCTGATGGCTTAACTCGGCGATGCCGAATCCCGCTGCCGTACCCAGCAAGAGAAGGAGTCCACAGCAGAGTAAACCTGGCAGGGTGATAGCGAGCGTCGCCCTCCAACC
>CAIXGT010000150.1 GCA_903919105.1 uncultured Spartobacteria bacterium
ACGCGACAACTCGGGCTCCGACATGGGACTGAAGCGCCAACTCGGCCTCTGGAGCATGACGTTCGCTGTCGTGACCGGGACGATAGGATCAGGTTGGCTCTTCGCGCCGTATCTCTGTGCCAAGTTGGCCGGTCCGGCCAGTCTCCTGGCCTGGCTTTTCGGAGGCCTGATGTCGTTTGGAATCGGAATCGTCTTCGCGGAGTTGGGGGCTCTGGTGACAAGTTCCGGCGCCCTTGCGGAGATCCCCCTACTTACACACGGGAGGACATCCGGCTTTATCGGAGGCTGGAGCGTCTGGATCTCCTATGTCTCGATCCCCGCGATCGAGGTGCTTGCGATGATGCAGTATCTGGCAAGCAAGTTCCCGTGGCTCACGATCACTGTGGGCAACGAACAGATCTTGAGCACCGCGGGGATAGGATGTGCGGCGGTGATGTTGTGCCTCTTTGCCTGGATCAATCTGAGCGGGGTCGGGATCCTGGCCAAGTGGGTCGACGGTTTGACCTTCTGGAAGCTGACGATCCCGCTGCTGGTTTCCGTGACCCTCATGGTGAAGCAATCGCACTGGGGCAACCTGGTAGAGAAGATCCCTTGGGACGGAACGATCCGCGACGAGATCCTGACGGCGGTCAGTACAGGAGGGGTGCTCTTTAGTCTCTTCGGATTCCAGACAGCGATGAACCTGGCTGGAGAATCCAAGCGACCCCAGCGCGATGTCCCTCTCTCCATGGGTATGGGGCTAGCGATCTCTCTGGCGATCTACATGGTCCTCCAGCTCGCTTTTCTGGTCTCTGTCGACCCGAGCAAACTTACCCACGGGTGGAGCCAACTCGTGCTGACGGCCCACGGAGGTCCCCTGGTGGCGATAGCCCTGGGGGCTGGCCTGATCTGGGTGGCCAATCTCCTCCTTGTCGATGCGGTGCTCTCGCCCGGAGCCACTGCAATGGCCTACATGGGGGTCTCGGCACGCGTGGGTTGGATGATGGGAAAATGCGAGCTGCTCCCAAAATGCTTCCAGCGCCTGAATGACCAATCCGTCCCCTGGGTCGGTCTGATCAGCAGTCTGGTGATCGGGATCATCATGCTCTTCGGAGGGCCGAGCTGGCAGAGGATCGTCGGTTTCCTGACAGCCACCATCGTGATCGCGCTGGCGGTCGGACCCGTGAGTCTCATGGCGCTTCGCAAACAGCTGCCCGGAGTGAAGCGGCCATTCCGCCTGATCGCTGCCGGGCTCTGGTGCAGGCTGGCCTTTGTCATGGCAACTTGGTCGATTCTTTGGAGCGGAAAGACCTCTGTGCTCTGGGCCACCGGCGTGATTCTACTGCCCACAATCCTATTTCTGCTGCCCCAGTGGCTACGGGGACGACACCTTGAAATGCGGAACGGGCTCTGGTGGATCGCCTATTTGGGAGGACTGATTGCCATCCTCTGCATTACGGCTCCTGATGGTTGGCACCCCCTTACCCTAAGGCTGCAGATGGTTATCGCGGCGCTATTTGCCATGGCGATCTTCCCCATCGCGGTGGCCTCTAGGCTCGAGAGGATCTCTCCGGATTCTCAGCTCAAGTTTACGGACAAGGGCTCCGGAGGTTAACCTTAGGAATGCTAAGAATTATTCTACCGTTAACGGTTAAGCTTCTAATTCCTAAGAAATCGTGTGAATAAGCGCTTGCATTACGGATTATATTTTGCGCTCTGAGGTATGACCTCCTAAGTTTCTGCATGCCTAAAAAACGCGACGGGATCATGACAGTCCGCATTCCCACGGACGAAAAAGACATACTCCAAGCCATTGCTGATAAAGCCGATGTCACTCTGAGTGACGTGGTGGTCAAATCGGTGAGGGACTTCATCGAGTCCCATCCTCTACCTGCCAAGCCGAAGAAGAAGGCTTAGTCGGTGGTGGTTCGGAAGGGGATAAGGGATCAATCATCCCTTATCCCTTTCTTCCACTTTCCTATCTCCCTCGTCTCCCTAATCTTCTTAAGTCGATAGTTGGATAGATGTCGGGAGGCTTTTCCCCAGGAACTGGGTGACGCGATTTGTTGAAGATCCATCGGCGTGGAAAAGTGCGCGCCCGAGAAGAATAAGCGTTCCACTTAGGGGTTAGTTTTTGCGCGAGTGCGTGGGCGGGCGGATCCTTGGATCAAGGAACCAACCATGAAAACAAATCCACTCACGCAGGGAAGTATTTCAAGTAAACTCTCAGGCCTCGGCACGGTGAACTGGGAGATGGTGAAGAACCGTGCTTCCGAGATCGCGCTGATCAATAACCGTCCCAACAACCAGATCCAGAAAGAGGACTGGGACGAGGCGGTGAGCGAGCTGACTGGGGGAACAGAAATGGATACCCCCGAGGTAGAGCGTCTGAGCGAGGCAAATGCCTCCAAGGGGGAGACATCCTACGAGTCACCCAGCGAGGATACCGACATGGAGGGTCACAGCGTAAGTGCCAGACTTGTGGAACAGGGAATCCTGGAGGCCGAGCACGACACGATGCTGCGGGCCGCCATGAGCAAGATCCCCCAGCCCTAAACCCAGTCACACCCCCAGCCCCAATTCCAAAACCCCAACTCCGACGCGAAGAATGAGTCATGAGGGTTGCTATCTTCAACTCCAAGTCCTACGACGAGGAATTTCTCAACTGGGCCAACAGAGACCACTCACATGAGCTCGTTTACTTCAAGCCCCATCTCTCCCTGGACACCTGTGGTCTGGGCTTTGGCTTCGAGGGCATCTGCGCCTTCGTCAACGACAAGCTAAGCCGCACAGTCCTAACCAAACTGGCTGAGCACGGGACCCGTCTGATCGCCCTTCGCTGTGCAGGCTTCAACAATGTCGACCTCACCGCAGCAAAGGAGCTCGGGATCACGGTGACCAGGATCCCGGCCTACTCGCCGCACGGGGTGGCCGAGCATACGGTGGCTCTGATCTTGGCACTGGACAGGAAGATTCCTAGGGCGTTCAACCGTGTGAGGGATGGTAATTTCTCACTCGAGGGATTGATGGGATTCGAGCTCTACGGGAAAACGATCGGCATCCTGGGAACGGGAAAGATCGGCCTGAACATGGTGAGGATCGTGCGGGGTTTCGGTATGGAGGTCTTGGCCTGCGATCCGTGCCAGAGCCTCGATTGCGCCGAGATGGGCGGGCGCTATGTCTACCTCAGCGAGCTCTGGGAAAAGAGCGACATCATATCACTGCATGTTCCCCTGACTCCTGAGACCCATCACATGATCGACGCTCAGGCCCTCACCCAGATGAAGAGGGGTGTCATGATCATTAATACAAGCAGGGGCGGGATCATCGACACGGCGGCCGTGATCGGAGGTCTGAAGAGCGGTCAGATCGGTTTCCTGGGACTAGATGTCTACGAGGAGGAAGGGGACCTCTTCTTTGAGGACCTCTCGTGCCAGATCATCCAGGACGACTTCTTCATGAGGCTACTGACCTTCCCCAACGTGATCGTCACGGGCCACCAAGGATTCTTCACGTACAGCGCGCTCCACAAAATCGCCGAGACGACGATCCAAAACATCTCCGACTACGAGCATCACGCGGTGGTACCCGAGAATCAGGTGACGACCGCCAATAGACGCAACTGACCATGAAAAAAACTCCTCACCACAGCCCTAGCTCCAAGAATTCCTCTGCGCACTCCAACCCCCAGCATTGGATACGCTGGTTTTCGGACACCAACCGCTCCCATGTCCACATCGTGGGAGGAAAAAACGCCTCTCTGGGTGAGATGATTAGTAACCTGGGCGACGCGGGCATCAGGGTCCCCAACGGATTTGCGACGACAGCTGAGGCTTATCGGGAGTTTCTGCGAGCCAATGATCTGAACGGGCCGATCTCCCTCTGTCTTGCCGACCTGAAAAAAGATAACAGCAACCTGCCTGCTGTCGGGGCCGCTGTGCGGAAGATGATCCTGAAGGCTGAGTTCCCAAGCGCGATGGCCGAGAAACTGACAGGCGCCTACCGAGAAATGAAGCAGCGCT
>CAIXGT010000151.1 GCA_903919105.1 uncultured Spartobacteria bacterium
ACCTCTTCCTCCGTGAGGGGCTCGGTGCAGGCAAAGCAGAGCTGACTATTGGTTTCCTGAAGCGCGGGATCAACACCCACGCGCTTGTCGAAGACGAAACACTCACCCTGCCAGTGTGCTCCGCCGCATTCCTCGAAGTACTTCAGGATGCCTCCCTCGAGCTGGTAGACCTCACGGAAGCCCTCACGCTCTAGGAGTGGTGAGGCCTTTTCGCAGCGAATCCCTCCGGTGCAGAAGCTGACGACGGGAGCCTCTTTCATCTCTTCGGGGAGTTGCTTTACAGCTTCAGGAAACTTCCGGAAGTGGCGGATTGGTAGCGTGACGGCTCCGGCGAAGGTGCCGAGTTTCACTTCGTAGGTATTGCGGGTATCGAGCAGTGTGAACTCCCGTCCCTCATCAATCCATTGTTTGAGAGCCTTCGCGGAAATTTTCGGCGCCGTATGACGGGCTGGATTGATCCCCTCGACACCGAAGGCAATGATCTCTTCCTTGAGCTTGACGAGCATCCGGTTGAAGGGCTGCTCTTCACTCTCGCTGCGCTTGACCTCAAGCGTCTCGAGACCAGGAATTGAGCGGAGTGTCTCAAGTAATGACTCCACGGCGGCAGATTCCCCGGCGATGAAGAGATTGATACCTTCCGGGCTGAGCAGGATGCTCCCTTTGAGTTCCAAAGAGTGGCATTCGGCTTTTAACCGCGCGCGCAGAACTGGAAGCTCGGTCAGCTCCGCGAACTTGTAGGCAGCGATGTTGAGGACTGACATGGGGAAAGGCTGTTAGGTCAGAGAAGAGATTACTCGCGCAGAGGCGCAGAGGCGCAGAGGAAAGAAATTATCGGCGTTATGGAAAAAAATCAGAAGTATGACGATCTCAATCAATGATTCCTAACCTGTTCCATAGATTTCCAAATTCCAATTCCTCTCCGCGCCTCTGCGCCTCGGCGGGAAACTTTCGGTATGCTTCTAGTCAATAGCTGAAGAGATCGGCAACAACATAGGTCTTTCCTGTTGCCGTGTTCAGAGCGCGGAGGAGTTTGCCCTGCACGTTTTTAGTCAGGCGGCGACCCTTACAGCCCCGCTGAACCATCTTATGGGTAATCTGTTCGATGGATGCGGCGACCAGATCATGGGATTTCAGCCCCAGTTCCGCCATCAGGCAGGTTAGGGGCTGTTCGCCGAGATCCCGTTCTAGTTTGTTCTCCAAGATCAGACTGTCTTGATAAGATCTACCGCCGGGAAACGCACCTTGGTTGCGGAGGCGTATTTGTCCTCTGCGCTACGGTAACCGAGGGCACAGCAGACGACGGAGGCATATCCCTGTTCCTTAAGCCCCAGAATGGCGTCGTATTCCGCGGGTGAGAACCCCTCGATCGCACAGGTGTCCACGCCGAGCAGGGCTGCCGAAGTCATAAGATTGCCCAAGGCGATATAGGCTTGGAGTGCAGCCCAATGAGGGATGCGGGCCTCAGCTCCCGGTGAGAGCAGGCTTCCGTACATCATGCCTCGGTATCCCTCGAGGGATTCGCGCGGGATGCCGCGCAACTCGACAACACGGTCTAGGAAACGGTCGACCTCGACTTCCGTCATCGCGGTGCGTCCGGCCATGACGACATAGTGAGATGCATCGACTACCTGGGTCTGGTTCCAAGAGTGAGGTTGGAGTTGAGTGCGCACGGCGGGATCCTTTACCACGAAAAAGCGGTAGGGCTGGAGACCAAAGGAGGAGGGCGAGAGTACCAAAGACTCTTTCAAGGTCTTCCAGGTAGTCTCGGAGATTTTCTTCGAGGCGTCGAAGGACTTTGTGGCGTAGCGCCAGTTGAGAGCGTCTAAGAGTTGGGATTCGGGAATGGTGTGGCTCATGGTCTCTTGGTATTGGATGGATGGAAAAGTATCGTGTTGCTTTTTGCAGGAATACGATCAAATGATTAATGGCATTAAGTAAAAGACTCAATACCCAAAATCCCTAACCATCACTCCCATGTCCGAACCCGTCATCGCTCAAAAATCCCCTATCCCCGTCACTGTCGAGGCAGGCAAGACCTACTATTGGTGCTCCTGCGGCAAGAGCGCTTCGCAACCCTTCTGCGACGGATCACACAAGGGAAGCGACTTCTCCCCGACTCCTTACACTGCTGAGAAGGATGGACCCGTTTACTTCTGTGGCTGCAAGCACAGTGGCAACGGCCCGCTCTGCGACGGCTCTCACAAGAGCCTCTAAGGAACAAGGCGCTCGGAATAGCGCAAGGGGTTTGGACTATTAGGCTGTTAGACTGTTAGGTCAGCAGCCATCCCGAAGGTCTCGCGCAGCCGTTACGGCTGCGGGAGAATCTTATCTTGTTTCCCTGAGTTCCAGATTAATTTCTTTTCCCTTATTAAGGGTTTTCATGATCCGTTCAGCTGCAGCGGCGGCGGTCATGCCATATTTCTCACGGAGGATGGTGACGGAGCCATGCTCGATAAATTGATCGGGCCAGCCTACACGAACAAGCGGTGTGGTGATGCCGGCATCGGAGAGGTGTTCCGCCACGGCGGAACCGAAGCCTCCCGTGATGGCGTGGTCCTCCAGGGTGCAAAGAACTTTCGAACCGCGGGCAAAGAACTCGAGAGTTCCCGTATCAAGCGGCTTGATCCAGCGGGGGTTGATGACAGCCGTCTTGATCCCTTGCTTCTCGAGGAGGTCGGCCGTCTCTAGTGCCACCTCGCAGAAGTTTCCCAATCCGAAGAGCGCCACATCCGTTCCATGACGCAGTACCTCAGCCTTGCCGATTTCGAGCAGCTTAGGCGTGGTCTTGGGAACGGCGCCCGTGCCTGCACCCCTGGGATAGCGGATCGCGATGGGCCCCTCGTGATGGTTGGCCATCGTCCAGAGCATATCGACGAATTCCTCCTCGTCCTTCGCTTGCATCGCGATCACTCCAGGGATGCTCCGCAGGTAGGCAATGTCGAAGAGACCGTGGTGCGTCGGCCCATCATCTCCGGAGAGGCCGGCACGGTCCATGCAGAGAGCCACGTTGAGGTTCTGCAGCGCGATGTCATGAACGATCATGTCGAACGCCCTCTGCATGAAGGTTGAGTAGATCGTTAGGAAGGGCTTCATCCCACGGGTCGCCATGCCTGCGGCAAAGAGGGCCGCGTGCTCCTCGGCGATGCCGACATCGTAGAAGCGGTCGGGATGGCGTGCCGCAAATTGGGAGAGACCCGTGCCGGTGGGCATGGCGGCGGTGATTGCGACAATCTTGCGGTTGTGAGCGGCAAAGTCTGAAAGGGTCTTCCCGAAAATCTCCGAATAGGTTGGGGAGACACCCGCCGTTGTCTCTCCGGTCTCCTGCTGATACTTGCCGAGTCCGTGGAATTTGTCCGGCATGGCTAGCGCGGGGGCGTATCCTTTCCCCTTCTTGGTTAGGATATGCAGGATGACCGGCTCGGTCTGGGTCTTGAGAAATTCGAAGGTCCGGATCAGCAGTGGGATGTCATGGCCGTCAATCGGACCGAAGTAGCGAAGCCCCAGATCCTCGAAAATGACTCCCGGGAGCAAGATCTGCTTCACCCCCGCCTCAATCTTGTGGGCGATATGGCGCGCTGTCTTCCCTCCGATCCATTCCACAAACTTGGCCGTCTGATCGTGAAGTTGAGCGTAGGCCGGGCTGGTGGCGATGCGATTGAGATGCTCGGCGATAGCGCCGGTGTTCTTGGAGATCGACCACTCGTTGTCGTTAAGGATGACGATGAAGCGTTTTGTCGTCTCCGCGACATTATTGAGCGCCTCGTAGCTGATCCCGCAGGTGAAGGCGGCATCACCGGCGACGGCCACCACATTCTCCTGGCCGCAATTCATGTCGCGCGCTGCTGCCATGCCGAGCGCTGCTGAAAGAGCCGTTCCGGCATGACCTGCCCCGTAGCAGTCATGCTCGCTTTCGGTGCGTAGCAGGAATCCGTTGAGGCCTCCGTGCTGGCGCATTGTCGCCAAGCGGTTCCGGCGACCCGTCAGCATTTTGTGGATATAGCCCTGATGGCTGACATCGAAGAGGATCTTGTCGGTAGGTGTCTCGAAGACACGATGCAGCGCGATCGAGAGCTCGACCACACCGAGGTTCGGCCCAAGGTGGCCTCCCGTTTCGGAGAGGGATTCGATCAGTTCTTCCCGGATCTCTTGGGCAAGTGCGGGCAGGACGCTCTCCGGGAGTTTTTTTAGGTCGGCCGGAGAGTCGATGTCCTCCAGTAAGCGCCTTGGATGCTCCGAACTCACGATTCCTCGAACGGATTGAGCGTTGCGTCACCGCGGCTGTTACGCGTGATGATTTCGATCCGCTTCTCGGCTGTGTCGAGCTTCTCCCGGCAGATCTGGAGCAACTTCATCCCCTCTTCGTAGCGCTCAATGAGCGTTTCCAAAGGAGGTGGGGTCTGCTCGATCTCCTCCACGATGCTTTCCAAGCGACCAAGTGATTTCTCGATGGAGGTTTCGGAATCGGAATTCTGTTTCACGGATATGGGAGAGTTGAAGACCAAGTTGAAACCCTAATGGGACGATTTTCTTGCCCAGCGCTCTGTGTCGGCATACAGGATGCATTCGCCGTCAATCGGCAGCGGAGTAAAGCTCTTGAGCAGGAAGTCATTGGGATTCACTGTTCGCATGATGACGGGCCCCCAGTCTTTATAAGAACCCTTGAGGAGATCCATGAAGGATTCG
>CAIXGT010000152.1 GCA_903919105.1 uncultured Spartobacteria bacterium
AGAGGACGGGCGGGACGCTCTTGAAAGTGATGGCGATCTCCGTGCCGCCCTTGGGCATACGCTTGGCGGTACGGATGAAGAAGGGGACTCCCGCCCAGCGCCAGTTGTCGATGTTTACCTGAAGGGCCACGAAGGTCTCGGTTGTCGAATCCTTGGGAACACCCTCGGCCTCACGATAGCCGGGGACAGGTTGGCCATCGATCAATCCCGCAGTGTACTGAGCCCGAACGACATGCTTGAAGACATCATCACCACGGAGGGGTCTTAGGGAACGTAAGACCTTCACTTTCTCGTCGCGGATCGCGTCGGCACTCAGGCTGGTAGGGGGCTCCATGGCAGTGAGGGTGAGGAGCTGGAGCAGATGATTCTGGATCATGTCACGCATTGCCCCGGAGGTATCGTAGTAACCGGCGCGTCCCTCGACGCCAAGCGGCTCGACCGCCGTGATCTGAACGTGGCTGATGTGATTGGAATCCCAGAGAGATTCGAAGATCGAATTGGCGAAACGCATCACCATGATGTTCTGGGCGGTTTCCTTACCCAAATAATGGTCGATTCGGTAGGTGTCGCACTCTGGGAAGACTTCGCTGACAAGGGTATTGAGTAGCTGTGCGCTCTTGAGATCCTTGCCGAAGGGCTTCTCCACGATCACGCGTGCCCAGCTTCCCGGGGTGGCTGTGCTCAATCCGCTCTCACGCAGGTGGCTTAAAATGACCGGGAACTGATCGGGTGCAACGGCCAGGTAGTAGAGGCGGTTGCCACCGGTCCCGCGATTGAGATCCGCCTCATCCATCTGTGTCGCGAGCGTCGTGTAACCCTCAGCCTGATCAAATGGGCTCTGATGGTAGATGATTGAAGAGGCGAACTGCGCCCAGAGTTCCTCGTTAAGCGGAGTGCGGGAGAACTTGCGTGTCGATTCTTCAAGCTCCTTGCGGAATTGTTCGGAAGTCTTTTCCCGTCGGGCAAACCCGATGATGGTGAGGGCCGGAGGCAGCGCTCCCTCGGCAGCAAGGTTGTAGAGTGCCGGGATGAGCTTGCGATGGGTGAGGTCACCGGTCGCTCCGAAGATGACAAGCGTGCAGGGCTCAGGCGAGATGCGGTTGGCGATCCCCTCACGGAGAGGATTCACAAGTGGAGATGGCATGGATGGAAGAGTGGGATGAGACCTGAAACTTAAAACCTGAGGGAAGAAAATTCTGGAGAGCTCAGGGAAAAGAGGATTGGCAGTTTACTGATTCCGGGCGGCTTGGTTTAGGTTTGACGGCACTTTGCTCCCGCAAAGCGGTGCCGCCCGGTTGGGGCTACGACTGCGTCGTAGTCTTCCGCGCCGCTTCACAGCGGCTTGGGTTCAGGTTTCATCTTTCAGGTTTCAAGTTTCATTCCGCCTCCCCGTCAGGGGAGAGGGAATCTCGCCGTGAAAGCCGTGACTTCCTTGCGGAGTGTCGTAAGGGCAGCTTCATCGTTACGAGCATTGAGCCCTGTATCGATGAAGTCGGCAACCTGCATCATTTCCTCTTCCTTGAGGCCGCGCGTGGTCATGGCCGGAGTACCGAGACGGATACCGCCAGTCTTGGAGATAGGCTCGGTGTCGAAAGGGATGGCATTTTTGTTGACGGTGATGGCCGCTTTATCAAGTGCCTCCTGCGCCTCGAGACCGTTGATGCCCTTTGATCGCAGATCAACAAGCAGCACGTGATTGTCAGTGCCTCCCGAGCTGATCGTGTAGCCGAGCACCGAGAGGCGGGCTGCAAGCGCCTTCGCATTCAGGACGATCTGCTTCGCGTATTCCTTGAAGGAAGGCTGGAGTGCCTCGTGGAAGCAGATGGCCTTGGCCGCAACGACCTGCATGAGTGGTCCGCCCTGAACGCCGGGGAATACTTGGCCGTCAATCTTCTTCGCATACTGCTCCTTGCAGAGAATGAGTCCAGAGCGAGGGCCTCTGAGGCTCTTATGGGTGGTGGTGGTGACGAAATCGGCTAAGGGAACCGGGTTCGGATGAACACCTCCGGCAACAAGTCCGGCTATATGGGCCATGTCGACGAAGAGATAGGCGCCTACAGAATCAGCGATCTGGCGGAGACGTGCGAAGTCGATCTCGCGAGGGTAGGCGGAGGCTCCGGCGGTGATCATCTTGGGTCGAACTTCCTCGGCCTGTTTGGCGAGTGCATCGTAGTCGATACGGCCATCGGCCTGCGATACGCCGTAGTGGGTGACCTCGTAGAGCTTGCCGGAGAAGTTGGCCTTATGTCCGTGGGTGAGGTGGCCGCCATGGGCTAGGTCCATGGTGAGGATTTTGTCGCCGGGTTGGAGGACGCTGAAGTAGACGGCCATGTTGGCCTGGCTACCGCTGTGCGGTTGAACGTTGGCATGCTCGGCTCCAAAGAGCTTCTTGGCGCGCTCGATCGCGAGTCTCTCGACGACATCGACATGTTCACACCCACCATACCAGCGGCGACCTGGATAACCCTCGGCGTACTTATTGGTGAGACAGGAGCCCTGTGCTTCCATGATGGCCTGGCTGGTGAAGTTCTCCGAGGCAATGAGCTCGATGTGCTCGAGTTGGCGGTGATGTTCAGCCGCGATGGCTGCGGCGATCTCGGGATCGGTCTTCGAAAGGGCGCTGGTGGTGTCGAGTGAGGAGTGGGAGTCGGTTGCTTGTGACATGGTGATTGAAGATTGATCCACAAAATCGCGGATTTTTACCAGCGCGCTTTTGATGACATCACGGCAGCGCTTGTAGGTGGGGAGTCCCTGGCCGATCGGATCAGGCACATCGCCGCCGATCTTTGTGTACTCCCCCAGGAGGCGCACCTTATGGGAGTGCTCCGGAAAGAGGAGGTCGATCAGTCGGTAGTGATCACTTGTCATAGTGAAGACATGGGTACAGCGTTCCAGTAACTCCTCGGTTACAGGTTGGCTGCTGAAGCGGTGGAGATCGATCCCAAGTTCTAAGAGAGCGGCGACGGCCGGTTGGCTCGCCTGCGCACCCTTAGGTGCGTTCATACCTGCTGACAGCACGATGATATCCTTACGGTCCCCGATAAGATCTTTCATGAGACCCTCGGCCATGGGGCTTCGGCAGACATTTCCGGTGCAGACGAAGAGAATCGTTTTCATAAAGATCGGTTTGCCTGTGGAAAGAGAAAGAACATCAACATTGTCTTCACGTTAAGAATCTAAAAATCCGAAGTCAATGCAGCCATGATGGGAAATTGACGGAGAAATAACATTTTCTTCCTAAACGAATCGCTGACTTAAACGATACAAGGGGACGTGCTCCAGAGGGTGTGTGCTTTTTTAGTGACAACGGGCGAGAAGAAGTGATACGTCTTCTCCTTAAACATTATGCAACGTAAAAGTGCCTTCTCCCGCAGACTCCCCGATCTGGTCACTGAGGAACTGGTAGCAGTTCTTTCCAAGAAGGGAACGTCCTTTGAATTCAAGCAGCTCTTTGATGTCGTCCACGACCGTCTGAAGAAGCGTAATGCAGCAAGCGGTGGAGAGGAAATGCTTCGGCTCAGAGCTTACGAGAAGCTTCAGCACCTTGTTTCCCGCAACATGGTGAAGAAAAGCGGCAAGAAGTACAAAGGTCTGGTCTCTTTGGCACATGCCATCGCTCCAGAGGAGCCCCTCCCAGCACCTCAGGTTCCTGGCATCGTTTCCATTACTCCTGTTCCCGTTCAATCACTCAAAAAGCCTTCTCCTGCTAAAACTCCGAAACTGGCTTCCAAGCCAGTTGCCAAGAAGGCTGCCGCCAAGGCACCTTTGAAGAAGTCTAACGCGAAGGTCTCGAAGTCTTCTGTTAAGTCAGTACCAAAGAAAGCCGTGGCTGTTAAAAAGCCGGCTCAGAAAGCTTCGGTGAAGAAAGTTGCCGGCAAACGCAAGTAACAGCATCCGATCATGGACGGCACCTTGGGAAGCTTAAGCGGCTACGGATCCCTCCTCATTCATATCGTGGTTTGTGTCGGTTTGGCGCTGACCATGTGGATTGCCAGTACTCTGCTCGGACGGGTCGGCACCCGCACGGGAGTCAAGGATGTTGCCTATGAGTGCGGCATGCTTCCTGAACCGGGCCCTCAGCCACGCTTCAGTGTCAAATTCTACCTGGTGGCGATGTTGTTCATCTTGTTCGATATCGAAATCGTCTTTCTTTATCCTTGGGCCGTGGTTTACCGGGAGTATCTGATGCAGTATGGCGTGGGCATTCTTTGCACTCTCGTCATTTTCTCGGTGATTCTGTTTGTCGGCTACATTTACGCCATCAAGAAGGGCGCATTGGATTGGTCTAGGTAATCTCCTCTCAGCGGAAGGGGAGGTCTTGACCTCCCTGGCCATGCAGGTAAGGTGCCAATCCCAGTTTATAGGAAGGGTGGCTGAGTCCGGTTTAAGGCACTCGACTCGAAATCGAACGTGGGGTTATTCCCACCGCGGGTTCGAATCCCGCCCCTTCCGCCAAACTGCCCGTAGGGCAGCAATCTGGGTGAGGCGGGATGAAGAACCTTGGTTCGATTACCATGCCGCGATCAGCGGCATTTGATTGGAGCGAAGCCATGCAGTAGCACCATGCCAACGGCAAGGAAATCCCGCCCATTGCCGCGCCACCTCCCGGTGGCCGCGCTTTTGGCTATACGCGCCAAAGGCTATGCGTTCGCATAGGCTACATCGCAGTTCCCACTGCTCGATGTTCCGCCAAACTGCCCACTGGGCGCAGGTGTTTGAGTATTGCGGGATGAAGTGCCCGGCTTCGATCGGGCTTGGCACGAAGTGGAAGCCTTTTTACTCTGCTCTCATGAAGTTTTTCAAACGCCCCCGTGTTCTTGCCATTGCACTACTGTGCTTCACCGCTTCTTCATGCAACAAAAAGCAAGAGGTCGGCATCCCTGTCGGTCAGTTTATTTCACTTACGGGGGCACAGGCGACGTTCGGTCAGAGCACCGACAAGGGTGTTCAGCTAGCTCTGGATGAAATCAACGGTTCAGGCGGCGTGCTTGGCCAGCCTATCCGGATGATCACCAAGGACAACCAGTCCAAGCCCGGCGAGACCTCCACGGTCGTACGTGAACTGATTACTCGGGACAAGGTGGTGGCTCTGATCGGTGAGGTCGCCTCGGGACGTTCCCTTGAGGCTGCTCCAATCGCCCAGCGCAGCGGCATCCCTATGATTTCACCCGCCTCCACCAACGAGAAAGTAACAGAGACTGGAGATTATATTTTTCGTGTCTGCTTCATCGATCCTTTCCAGGGAACGATCTGCGCAAAATTTGCCAGTAAGCTAGGGGCTAAGAAGGTGGCGATCATCACCGATGTCTCCAAGGACTACAGCCTGGGGTTGGCAAAGAGTTTCAAGCAGGAGTTCACGAAGGAGGGGGGCGTTATCACCGGAGAGCAGAGTTACAGCGGTGGGGACAAGGATTTCAGCGCCCAGTTGACCGCTATCAAGTCGGCGAATCCCGACGTGGTTTTCTTGCCCGCGTACTACACCGAGGCTCCCCTGATCATCCGTCAGGCTCGTCAGCTTGGCATTACTGTTCCCTTTATCGGTGGGGATGGTTGGGATTCCTCGGAGCTAGTCGGTGTGGGTGGAGCTGCCGTGGAGGGATGCTATTTTTCAAACCACTTCTCCAACCAGAGCACTGATCCCCACGTGGTGGCTTTCGTGGATGCCTTTCGCAAGAAATACAACGAGGATCCTGATGCCATGGTGGCTCTCGGTTACGATGCCTTGCGCCTTCTTGCCGATGCCATGAAACGTGCCGGCACGACTGATCCGGCCAAGGTGAATGCTGCAATCACCGCGACCAAGGACTTCCCTGGTGTGACTGGTAAGATCACCCTCGACGAGCACCGCAACCCGACCAAGCCGGCTGTGATCCTGCAGGTGAAGAATGGGAAGTTCGCCTATATCGAGACGATCGCTCCGTGAGTTGATTCTGTACTAGAGCATTTTTGATTTATTCTGACGCATTTGCAGTAAGACAGAAATGTTTCACGCGGAGGCGCGGAGAACGCGGTGGATAGAGATAAAATCATTACGTCCGATTTCAGTGAATGAGTGGGGGCTAATCATCACTATCCAATTTCATTAGAAAAAACTCTGCGTTCTCCGCGCCTCCGCGTGAACCTTTGTATTTTCAACGACTCTGATGATTTTACGGGAACGACAAATTAAATAGATAATGCTCTAGCCGGACGGAATATATCGCTCAGCCGTTACGGCTGCGGGAGAATCATTTTAATTTTCCTTGCGTTAGAATAAATCAAAAATGCTCTAGGGACGCGCGTTTTCGGGTTTGTAGGATTTTCCGATCAAGAGAAAGAGGGGGCTTCGGGTGCCGGGTACCAGCACGGGATGTTGTGTTGAAAACTCTGAGAAGAGATCCTGAGAGCAGTTAGAAATACGCGGCCATGCTGCCAGGAGTGCTGTCTTTCCAGCCCAAGCCGTATCATTGATCCAAGGGAATCGGCTGCGGCCGTGATCCGGAAGCCAGAGTTGCGGCTCCAGTGTCGGGGCATAGAAGGACATCACGCCGGTCAACTGATACGTGGAGAGACAGATGAAATCAGCCCCCGACGAGCGGAAGTTTTCCTCGATCGTACGGGCGACGGCCTCGGGCCCGAGGAATTCCTCGATCCGTGTCTGGAAATCGGACAATCCCTGCTTTACCGGAGCCTCCAGCTTAGACATGCCGGGGATCTTCTCCAGGAGGGAAAGGTCGGGAGCGAAGTTCCTGACGGAGAACGGTGAATCCTTGGGAAGAAGTAGGTTGGAGACACCGATCACGGCGCCGATGTCGGCGATGAGCAGGATGATGATGGATGCCTTCCTCCATCCTGCTCCATAGTTCTCCCAATCCCCGGCAACCATCACCAGAGCCGTGATGAAAGCGGCCATGGGCCAGTTTGCCTCAATATGGGCCTTGGCCGCGGAGTATGCGAAGAAGAGCACCACGGTCCAGAAAAAGACCCCTAGAAAGCGGAAGCGCGGATCCGTCATGCGCGTCAGAGCTGTGCGGAAACAGAGAAGCCCCAGAATCGGTGAGACTAGGACAACAAGGAAAGCGCTGTAGTCGCCGAGGTTCTGGAAATTGATTAATGAGGGATGCTCGTTTCTGAATCCATGGTGGAGCTGATGGGTGAACGAGACCCAGTCATGGCGGCTGTTCCACCAGAGCACGGGCAGGAAGATCAGCAGAGAGAGAAGTCCTGCCATCGTGATGCCTGCGAGGAGTTGACGCCGCCTGCCAGGACTGAAAATCCAGAGAATCAGGAGAGCGCCATAATACAGCACCATGGTGTATTTGGAGAGCATTCCGATGCCTGCTGCTGTGCCTGCAGCAACCCACCATCCCATGCCGCCTCCCTCACGATATCCCCGCCAGGCAAAGAGAACTGCGAAGGCCCAGGAAGGAACTAGGAATGTGTCCGGCGTCATCAGCAGTGCATTCCCCGCAAAGATCGGAGCCAGAAGCAGGAGGATGCCCGCGCGGTTTCCTGCCGCCTGGCCGAAGAGATCCTTTCCCAGCTCCCGTCCTGCAAGGGAAAGGAGAATGCCGGAAAGGATAGCCCAGAAACGGACTGCCAACGTTGTGTGGCCTAAAAACATTCGCGCCGAGTCGATCAGCCATGCGGTGAGGGGGGGATGGTCGAAGTAGCAGGCTTGGGGATGGCATGACCATTCCCAGTAGTAGCACTCGTCAAAAATGAGACCCAATTTGCAGGCGGCAATGACCTTCCAGAAGGTAACCAGAGCGAGGACTCCCCAGAACCATCGGGTGGAGCTAAGCCAAGACACGGGCTGAGTGAGCGGGGTCAAAGAGGCGGAGGCAGAGGCAGAATTAGGATAGAGGGAGGATTCGGACATAAAAACCTCTTAAATTTGTGGCGGAGGATGGAGTCGGTGATCTGTTAGGTCAAAGACAATGTTGAGAAAGTCTATGAGACTGAAGGCTGTTAGACTGTTAGGACAGATGGGGAGGAGGAGGGCTATAGAAAATGAGAAAAGTAATTTAAAATCGGAGGTCAGGAGTAGGGAGGCCGATCTCTGGCGGGCAATTTCTCTCCTCTCATCTCTGACTTTTTTCGATTCTTGCTAACAGTCTAAAAGTCTTCAGCCTAAAAACCTTTTCGCTGTTCTTTCAGTTGACCCTAAGGAGGAGATCCTGCATAATCACCCACCCCCGACTTGCTGTTTTGGAATACTTCCAGACCAGTATGTTGGGAATTTCTATTGCCATGAACTCTGAATTTATTGCCATGCTCGATTACCTTGAGCGTGAAAAAGGTATCAAGCGCGAGATCCTCATCGAAGCCATCTCCTCGGCTCTTGTGGCCGCATCG
>CAIXGT010000153.1 GCA_903919105.1 uncultured Spartobacteria bacterium
AAGTCAGAACCCCGCCGATCGCGTAGAGCATCCAGGTTTCGGAAACCACATAGGGGAAACCCATGATCGCAACCGCTAGCAGCATCGTTTTGAAAGAGGACTGCTTCTTCCCGTAAACGAACGCGGCTAATCCGATCGCCCCGAAGAGGATTTGAGCAAAGAGATTTGCCGCGGTGAAAGACATGGAAATCAAAGTGTCGCGCCAAGACGCTAAGACGCAAAGTTTTTGTGAAGAGGAGAGACCTAATCCAGCGGACTTTTCACCGCGAGGCCGGGTTTATTGAGGACATGGGTGTAGATCATCGTCGTCGAGACATCCTTGTGCCCGAGCAACTCCTGCACCGTGCGGATGTCGTAGCCATTCTCAAGCAAGTGCGTGGCAAAGGAATGACTCAGCGTGTGGCAGGTCGCCGGCTTCGTGATTCCGCTCACCCGCAGCGCCCCCTTCATCGCGCGCTGCAACCCCGTCTTCAGCACATGATGGCGACGGATCACCCCTGACCGCGGATCCCTCGACCGCGATCGAGAGGGAAATACCCACTGCCACCCCCACTCCTTGGCTGCCCTCGGATACTTTCGTGCCAGAGCTTCGGGCAGATAGACCTCCCCATAGCCCTCCCTCAGATCGGATTCCCACAGCACCCTCACCCGCTTCAGATGCTCGGACAGAGGTTCCCGGAGCAGCTCCGGTAGCATCGTCACCCGATCCTTATCACCCTTTCCTCCCCGTACCATGATCTGCCCTCGGTCGAAATCCACATCCTTAACCCGTAGCCGGAGCAACTCCATCAGCCTTATTCCGGTTCCATAAAGCACCTGACCCGGCAGACGAAAAGCATCGGGAAGAGATCCCAGCAAACGCTGCACCTCCGCCTTGCTCAGGACCACGGGGAGACGCTTTCTCCTGCTCGCCTGGAGAAACTCCCCCAGATCACCAAGCTCAATTCCCAGCACCTGAGAATAAAGAAAGACAATGGCGTTTAGGGCTTGATTCTGCGTCGCGGCCGATACAGCTTGCACGCTGGCAAGATGATTGAGAAACCCCACCACCTCTGCAGAGCCCAGATCACGGGGATGCATCCACTCCCCCGACTGATCCCTCTGGTGTTTGAGGAAGCGAAGCACCCATCCCGTGTAGGCTTCCTCCGTTCGAAGGCTGTAGTGCTTTACCCGGAGCACCTCCCTGACTTGATCCATCAACGGCGATTTCGGATTGGCAATGACGAACGCAGCCTTTCCCGGGAAGCTTCTGTGGGGTTTCATAGGGGAAACTACCACTCCTTCAGAAGGATAGCAAAAAACCTACCCCGATGAACTTAACAACAAACACGGCCATTTGGCCGCCTAGTACCTGTTAGGGGACTAGAGATCTCTCATGAACGAAATCACCGATAAATCACCACCTCTTATGTGGATAAAAAAGACCCAAAAAGAAATTGAAGAAGCAAAGATCCAAAATGAGCAAACGAAAAAAAAGGGATATAAAATTGCTAGAATTGTATTATCTGTTGGATTGGGAGGACTTATTACCATCGGATGCACATTTCTGCATGGGAGGATGGGTGTAGGTATGTATGGCACAAACATTGTTGGAGAAAGTGAATTAGCAGCAAGATTCCCAATTGCCTTAATCATTGGAATTATCATTGGAGTCATTATTTACTTAACTCCACTACCAAAATCAAAACAGACATTTGTATGCCCAAAATGTGAAACAGTAAAAACAGATGATGGAGAGTATACATGCTCTTGCGGAGGTCACTTTGAAAACATCGTCTCCATGAAATGGATAGAGAATCAGAAAGCCTAGAAAGGAAAGATAGAACATGAAATCCCCTAACCAAGCGATGCAGCGAACGCCCTTCGGTCGTCGCTGATCTTTAACGTTCGGCAGAAAAAATACAACCAGAACATCCATGAGTAAATGTCCAAACTGTAGTTGCGATATGGAGGAAGGGGAGTTTTCTGTAGGACAGTCAGGTTTAGCTACACTTATGGTGGGTGCATCATTCCCGCAGCTTTTCTTTAAATCTAAGGATAAGAACAGAGAATCTATCATTCAGTGGAATACTGGGCAAAGAATCGGATTATATTGTAGAAATTGCGGAACTGTCCTTATTAAGACAAGAAAGAATTCAGCCTCCAGTTGAGATGAATAAAATACGAATCATTACGCCGAACTAAGCGCTGCACACCAACGGCTCTCCGCGCGGGTTGTTTAATAGTGCGGTCATAATTTCACCGGCTCAGTCACGGATGCTGCTTCCGCAGCCTCCGCGCCTTCGCCTTGACCCTTTTTGCTGCCACCTGCCGGTTCCAGAGAGCCGTGGGTGAGCTTGGCGTTAAGGCAAAAAAACCATGAATACCTCACTTTTAGTCTGCAAACGCTAAAAGCGTAGTATTTTGGATGGATAGCAAGGCGTGCAAGCGCAGCGGTATCGGGCATACCGCAAGCGAGCTACAACGCAGCTAGGCGCCAAAAGACTACGCTTTTTTGACAAAACAGGCTTTGAGGCCGACTGCTATCCCATCGACCTTGCAGGAAATCTCATGATCTTCTTCACCTAGCTTGATCGGCTTGGACTTTGTTCCCCCCTTGAGGACGGAGGTACCTCCCAGTTTGAGGTCCTTGATCAGGACAACACAGTCGCCATCAGCCAAGACAACGCCGTAGGCATCCTTGACGATACGCGGACCATCAGCAATCTCGGCCTCAGCCTCCTTGGCCCATTCAAAGCCACAGGTGACGCACTCCCATTTGTTGGAGTGAGCGATCACTTCTTCCATCGTGCATTCGGGACAGGCAGGGTTGGACATTAGGGAAAATGCTACCGAAATCAGAAAGGTGACACAAACACCTGCGACCAATAATTATCTCTCGGAGATTGATCCTCAGACGCCCACGGTCTCCATTTCCATTCGCGAAAAGTTTCCATCAGGAACTCTTAGAGAAAGATAGAGCATCTCGATTCCCACGACCTTCCCCTCGGAGTTGTAGTCGAGAATGACTCCAGGAGAGATTTCATTGGTTTCCGCGGGAGGAGCTTCGTCCAGCTTCAGGTAAAGCGCATCGGCCTCGCGATCAATCGTGAGTTTCATAGCTGTCCTTTCATGTTGCGGTCGAGGTACATGGAAATGACCCGTTTGGGATCTTCTATGGAAACAATAACTCGTAGCACGCGGTTAGCAAGTTCCGGCACAATGCCAAGGCGGTGCTCCAATGAAGAATCGACTGGATCAGGATCTATCAGGTCGGGTTCTTCAAGAACTCGCTCTACCCAATCCACCAGAATTTGCCTGCTCTCCATTCGTGACAGAGCGTGTTTGGTATAAATTGGTGTCATTCAAATGCTCTGGGCGTGATCAACCGTTTGTTTGAAGAGCCGCCACCAAATCGCGCACTTGGCTTGTTCACCTCTTGTGGTTTTTGTGCATTTTGTGGCTCAAACCTAATAAAACTCTAATGATCATCTGGGTTATTAACAGGCTACAGCGTAGCAAGAATGGAATTGAAAGTGCCGCTTGGGCGAAGAACTGCATTGGCCTTCGCATCGTCGGGTAGGTAGTAGCCGCCGACATCGATGGGCTTGCCTTGGACGGCATTGAGTTCGGCTACGATCTTTTCCTCGTTGGCTGCGAGTTCCGTGGAGATCGATGTGAAGAGAGCCTTCAATTCGGCATCCTGGGTCTGAGAGGCAAGGGCCTGAGCCCAGTAGAGGGCGATGTAGAAGTGGCTGCCACGGTTATCGATGGTGCCGAGCTTGCGTCCTGGTGACTTGTCATTCTCAAGAAACTTGCCAGTCGCCGCATCGAGGGTCTCGGCCAAAACCTTGGCCTTGGCGTTACCGAAGGTTTCGGCGATGTGCTCGAAGGAGGGGGCAAGGGCGAAGAACTCTCCTAGGGAGTCCCAACGGAGATAGTTATCCTCGAGGAACTGCTGCACATGTTTGGGCGCGGAGCCGCCCCGCACCGGTCTCGAAGAGGCCACCACCGTTCATAAGCGGGACGATGGAGAGCATCTTGGCGCTGGTGCCGACCTCCAGAATCGGGAAGAGATCTGTCAGATAATCGCGCAGCACATTGCCTGTGACCGAGATGGTGTCCTTACCCTGGACGATCCGCTCGAGACTCAGCTTGCAGGCCTCGGCGGGAGGTAGAATACGGATATCAAGGCCCGTGGTATCGTGGTCGGCAAGATAGGTCTTCACCTTGCCAATGATCGCGGCGTCGTGAGCGCGTTTCTCGTCCAGCCAGAAGATGGCCGGCTCATTCGTCGCACGGGCGCGTTTCACGGCTAGCTTCACCCAATCCTGGATCGGGGCATCCTTGGTCTGACAGGCGCGCCAGATGTCTCCCTGCTCGACAGCATTCTCCAGGAGGACGGCACCCGTGGTATCCGTGATGCGAACGACGCCGTTCCCGGGAATCTCAAAGGTCTTGTTATGCGAGCCGTATTCTTCGGCGGCTTGGGCCATGAGACCGACATTGGGAACGGAGCCCATGGTCTTCGGATCGAGGGCACCCTGCTTCTTGCAGAAGTCGATGACAGCTTGATAGACGCCCGCATAGCAGCTGTCAGGAATGACGGCGACCGTGTCCTGGGTCTTGCCTGCGGCATTCCACATCTTGCCCCCGGCTCGGATCATGGCCGGCATCGAGGCATCCACGATGAGGTCGCTCGGGACATGGAGATTGGTGATTCCCTTCTCAGAGTTGACCATGGCAATCGCCGGTGCGTTGGCCAGAGCCTGGTGGATATCGGCCTCAATTGCGGACTTCTGGTCGGCAGGCAGCGTCTGGATCTTGGCGACGAGATCGCCGAAGCCATTCTTAAAATCGACGCCGAGTTCCTGAATCACCGTGGCATGCTTGGCGATCAGGTCCTTGAAAAAGACCTCGACCGCATGACCGAAGATAATCGGGTCGGAGACCTTCATCATCGTGGCCTTCATGTGAAGGGAGAAGAGAACTCCATCCGCTTTTGCTCTCGAGATCTGCTCACCTAGGAAAGTGACAAGCGCCTTCTTACTCATCACCGTGCTATCGATGATCTCACCGGCCTTAAGTGGGGTTTTCTCCTTGAGAATAGTTGAGCTGCCGTCGACTCCCACAAACTCGATCTTCATATCGGTCGCAGCGTGAACGGTCACCGACTTCTCGTTTGAGAAGAAGTCGTTCTTTCCCATGGTGGCGACGCTGGTCTTGGAATCGGAGCTCCACTCACCCATGGAGTGGGGATGCTTACGAGCGTACTCCTTGACGGCCTTCGGTGCGCGGCGGTCGGAGTTCCCCTCGCGGAGGACAGGGTTGACGGCGCTCCCCTTGATCTTGTCGTAGCGGGCACGGACCTCTTTCTCGGCCTCCGTCTGCGGAGTGTCGGGATAGTCGGGGAGCTTGTACCCCTTCGACTGCAGTTCGGCGATCGCCGCCTTCAGTTGGGGAATGGAGGCGCTGATGTTCGGAAGCTTGATGATGTTTGCCTCGGGACGGAGTGTCAGGGCTCCCAATTCAGCCAAAGAGTCAGCGATTCTCTGATGCTCCGTCAGGAACTCGGGGAAAGCCGCGATAATGCGACCGGCAAGGGAGATGTCGCGGAGTTCTACGGCGATCCCGACATGCTTTGTGAAGGCCTGAACAATCGGCAGGAAGGAATAGGTAGCCAGAGCGGGGGCCTCGTCGGTCTTGGTGTAGAAAATAGTGGGTTTGGACATGATTGCGTAGAGAATAAGTGAAGCGTTGGAGTGTTGAAGACTTAAAAAACGAAAGAATACAAAAGGAATTCAATAGGAATTCGCAACTTCCACTTTTCCCAAACCCGCTTTCACGCTAACCTAGGCGGACTATGGGCAAAACGCTTCTTGATAAGGTCTGGGAGGAACACACCGTTCGCACGCTCCCCGACGGTAGGACTCAACTTCTGATTGGCACCCACCTCATCCACGAGGTGACCAGTCCCCAGGCCTTCGGCATGGTGCGCGACCTTGGACTGAAAGTTCTCTATCCGAACCGCACCTTTGCGACCGTTGATCACATCGTGCCGACCGACCAGCGGGCCGAACCCTTCTCCGATCCCCTCGCCGACGCGATGGTGAAGGAACTACGCAAGAACTGCGCCGAGAGCGGAGTCACCTTCTTTGACCTTCCTTCGGGCAATCAAGGCATCGTCCATATCGTCGGTCCGGAACAGGGGATCACCCAGCCCGGCACCACGATCGCCTGCGGCGACTCCCACACCTCGACCCACGGAGCCTTCGGAGCGATCGCCTTCGGCATCGGAACGAGCCAGGTGCGCGACGTCCTCGCCACCCAGACCATGGCGATCGGCAAGCCTAAGGTCCGCCGCATCAATGTCGACGGAAAGCTAGCCCCCGGAGTCTATTCCAAGGATGTCATTCTCCATATCATCCGCCATCTCGGGGTGAACGGCGGCATCGGCTACGCCTACGAGTTCGCAGGCTCGACATTCGACTCCTTCACCCAGGAAGAACGCATGACGGTCTGCAATATGTCGATTGAGGGTGGAGCCCGTGTCGGCTACGTGAACCCGGACGAAACCACCTTCGAGTATCTGCGTGGACGCCCCTACTCCCCTAAGGGAGCCGAGTGGGATGCCGCCGTCGCACGCTGGAAGGCCGTAGCCTCGGACAAGGATGCCGTCTACGACGACATCGTGAATTTCAAGGCCGAGGAGATTCTCCCGACCATCACCTGGGGGATTACCCCGGGACAGGCGATCTTTATCGACGAAGCGATCCCCAATCCCGACGACCTCCCCGAGAAGGACCGCGCAACCGCCCATGAGGCCATCGAGCACATGAAGCTCACAGCCGGTACCCCTGCGATCGGCATCAAGATCGATGTCGCCTTCCTCGGCAGCTGCACCAACGGGCGTCTCTCCGATCTGCAGGAAGTTGCCAAGCATATCCGCGGACGCAAGGTCGCCTCCCATGTGAAGGCGATCGTTGTTCCCGGATCACAGGGAGTGGCCTCCGTTGCTGAGAAGATGGGACTAGCGGAGATCTTCCGCGAGGCCGGCTTTGAGTGGCGCGGTGCGGGATGCTCCATGTGCCTAGGCATGAATCCCGACAAACTCGTCGGCGACCAACTCTGCGCCAGCTCCAGCAACCGCAACTTCAAGGGCCGCCAGGGTAGCCCGACCGGACGCACTATGCTCATGAGTCCGCTCATGGTCGCCGCCGCCGCTCTCACCGGCGAAGTCAGCGACGCCCGCAAAATCTTCGGCATCCACTAAATTCCCTATCTCCTAGATCCTAGATCCCAGCTCCAAAAATCATGTCCCTCGAAAAAATCACTCAGATCTCCGGTCGCGGGGTTTTCGTTCCCGGCGATGACATCGACACCGACCGTATCATTCCAGCCCGCTTCATGAAGTGTGTTACCTTCGACGGACTTGGAGAGTTTGCCTTTGCCGACGCCAAGCTTGCCGAGAAGGCTGCGGGCCGGCTCCATGCCCTTGATGATTCGCGATTCAACGGAGCCACCATCCTGATCTCCGGCTCGAACTTCGGCTGTGGCAGCTCCCGGGAGCATGCCCCTCAGGCCCTCTACCGCTACGGCTTCCGCGCTATCATTGCCGAGAGCTTTGCCGAGATCTTCTTCGGCAACTCGACGACACTTGGCATCCCCTGTGTGAAAATGTCCAAAGAGGATATCGCGGATCTCGCGGCACTCATCGAAAAGACCCCCTCCATTCAAGTGACCATCGATCTCACCGAGAGCAAGGTGACCACCGATGATATCGATTTCGCCGCCGAGTTTTCCCTCCCGGGACATGCCCGTGAGCCTCTCATGAACGGCCGCTGGGATTCCATCGCCGACCTCGTCGATGGCCTCGAGGATGTGAAGGCCCGCGTTGCTGCGATCCCGTATCTCGCCGGCAAATAGGCTTCGTTCATGACTCCCGGAGCGCGCCACTATCAAGGGGCAGGCGACGGCGGCTCCCCATTACCCTCGAAGCCCGTTACGCTTGAGAGGAAGACAGGGATTATCCCCTTCTTCAGTTGGCGCAATGCTCTTGAGTGCCTTCTGGGAGGCATTTGCGTCTTCACTCTCTGCATGATCGGCCAGGAGTTTTATAAGGTCGCTGGGACATTTGCCGCTCCTCTTTGGCCCTCCAGCGGACTTGCTCTTGCGCTTCTGCTACTGCGGGGATGGCGTCTCTTTCCGGCGATCATTTTAGGAACGATTGCGGCGACCCAAACCTTTGGTGATAGTCTGCTCTTTTCCGTCGCGGGATCCGCGGGTAATACCCTCGAGTCCCTAACCGGTTGGTACTTGCTGACACGCGTTTTTAATTTTTCCAATTACTTGCACTACCCCCGGAGGGATATGTTGCTACTGTTTCTCGCCGGGACACCCTTTGGCACGTTCCTCAGCGCCCTGATCTGCACCCTCTCTCTGGCACACTCAGGAGTTGTGATGACTTCCGGCCCGTTTCTTTCGACGGTGCTCTTCTGGAGCGGCAATATGCTCGGCATCATCGCCTTCACCCCTCTTATTGTCATCTTGGGCGAACAGATCCCTTTCTTCACGGAGAAGAAGACCCGTCGCGGAGGGATCCTCTTTCTGCTTATTCCTTTTAGTTCAGTGCTCTTCGTCTTCGGGAACAAATTTCTTTCAAACCACACACTTGATATTCTCTCATTTCTCCTATTTCCAATCTTCATCTGGACTGCTCTTTTCTTGGGGCTTCCGAGCTCAGCGCTCTCAGTGGCCGTCGTCGCCACGATCGGCACTGGATTAACCCTCTTCGGGCTTGGCCCTTTCGTCTCTTCGGACCCAAATGAGACCTGCGGACAACTTACCCTGTATCTCCTTATTCTGGGAACATCATCCCTCGTAATGGCCGCCATTGAGCAAGAACGTACGCACGGCAAATTGAAGAAACGTCTCTCGACTCTTACTGCGGGATTGGGCTACTGGGAGTGGAGCCAGAACGAGGGAGTGAGAAATATGGCGATGATTGACAATGCATCGGCCGCAACAGCAGCCGAGATGGGGTTCCCCATTGTACTTCCAAATGACTGGATCTCAACGGTCGCTTCAGAGGAAGCCATTCATTTTCCCTGGAATCAAATTCGCCCCGGATTCGCTCCGGGCGACTTCATATCAGGTGATGTAACGCTAAGGGTAGATTCTTCCATGCTAACCATCGTCGTCACGGGCCGTGTCCTGCAGATTGATCGTGAGGGATGCCCAGTCAGCATCATCGGTACAGCGAGGGAGGTGACGTCCGAGCGCCTTTCGGCAAAACTACGCATCGTGGCCGCTCGTCAGGAATTGGAGTTGCGTAATATCCGATCGCATCTCAATCCTCACTTCCTCTTCAACAGCCTGAATGTTATCAAGGCCCTCATTATCGAGGACGCGACCAAGGCCCAGAGTGCCATTGTTTCCCTTTCCCAACTGCTACGCATCTCCCTGCAAGCCACGCAGGGAAAGCTAATCCCCCTGAGCACAGAAATCTCGCTGATCCGTTCCCTTATCGATCTTCAAAAGATGCGCTACGAGGACCGCCTTCAGGCTGTTATGAGCATCGAGGCCGAGACAGAAAACGTCATGATTCCCCCGATGATCTTTCAGCAACTTGTGGAAAACGCCATCAAACATGGTATTGACTCCAGGATCTACGGTGGCGAAATCCGAGTTGAGGCTCTTCTGGAAAGAAGTCATTTGCTACTTGCAGTAAACAATCCCGGAACTTTAAGAGAGGGCTCGCACAATAGCTTCGGTCTACGAAGCATTCATGAACAGTTGGATTCCATCTATGGAACCAGAGCCTCGTTTCGCGTCGTCAATCAGGCAGGGGATGCCGTTAGGGCGGAGATCAGGATTCCCCTCATGATGAACTGATTTATTTTGGTTAGTCCTATTTTGTCATTTCAAAAACAGGGCGAAATGTGTTAACGGAATTATATCTGTACCCCCCAGTGCCCATGAATATCCTTATCGTCGATGACGAACGTCCTTGCCGAAATGACTTGGAGCGTTCCCTCAGAACACTTGGGGTGGATGGATCCATTGAGAAGGCCGCCTCCGTTGATGAAGCTATAGAACTCATCAACGCTCAAATTCCCGACGTCATCCTCCTTGATATCGAGATGCCGGGAGAAAATGGATTTGATCTGCTCAGCCGCCTTGGAAATGCAAGTCCTCCCGTCATCTTCACCACCGCTTACGAGCAGTTTGCAGCTCGAGCCTTTGAAATAGAGGCCATTGACTACCTCCTCAAGCCTTTTGATTCACAGCGTCTCGCCAAAGCTCTTGAACGCATTCCCCTCCCGGATCGAAAATCTCCCGCACTCACTCAAGGTGACTCTATCCTTCTCAAGCTTGACGGCGAATGTCTTCTCCTCCCGGTCGAGAGCATCGAACTCGTAGTAACCACCGGCAACACATCAGAGGTGTTTTGGGGTGACTGTTCGGGGAGGGTCAACAAACCGCTGAAGTATCTCGTGCAAAGACTCGATTCTTCGCTGTTTTTCCGAGCTACCAGGGATCAATTGATTAATCTGCGGAAGTTCGTTTCCATGAAGATAAATGATCAGGGACTGGTGCAGGTCCAACTACCCCACAAGCGTCAGGTCATATTTTCACGCCGTCAGAGTACCCTCTTCAGAAAAATTCATAAGCTCTGACTTCCTCTCCAGCGGATTTTCGAGAAGAAGGCTTTTCCTAATCTCCTTGGCCATGCAATGAAAGGGGCATGAATTTTTTTCTCCATGGTATTTGTGTCGCGGGGTTGTTGATTTTGACCCCCTTCTCACGGGCTTCCACTTGGTCGTTTGCTGTTGCCGGAGACGACCGAACGGATGTGCGCGCGGACAAGGTTGATCCTACCGGCATTCACACCGAGGAACTAACTAAGCTGATGCAGGCCCTCTCGACCGCCAAGCCGGCTTTCCTACTATTCACGGGGGATCTCGTCTATGGAGACAACATGCGGATCCCGCAGAAGATCGCGGAACAGTTCTCTGCGTGGAAGAAACTCGTCGCCACGAATGCTCCCGGCCTGACCATCCTTCCTGTAAGAGGTAATCACGATACGCTTGGGGATATCGAGGGAACCGCCTGGTTGGCTGCCTTCGAACCCGATCTGACTTCCAACAAGGTCGGCTACTTCCCAGGACAAAAAGGCTTCAGCTACTCCTATATCGTCCCGGGCCATCCCGAGACGGCAGTGATCGCGCTCGACCAGTACAACCCAGCCGCTCCTCACAAGGTGGATCTTGTCGGTCTCGAAGCGTCCCTCAAGGAACTTAAGGCCAAGGGTGTGAAGAATCTCTTCGTCTTCGCCCACGAGGAGGCCTTCACCGCAGGATGTCATCCCGACACAGACAACATGGCTGCGCACCCCACAGACCGCGACAAATTCCTGGAACTCCTACGTACCAACGGCTGCGAGTATTTCTTTATCGGCCATGATCACTTCTATGACTGGATGGAGATCCGCAACTGGCGCTGGCCCGCTGACTATGCGCTGAACCAGGTTGTGGCCGGGACGGCCGGAGCCCCCTTCTATCCGGACAAGACCTATTTCGGCGCTCATGACGGCTACGAGTTGATCCGACTCGACCACCGGCAAAACACCTACGGCTATCTCCAGGTGACCGTCAACGATGATCCGAAGCCGGGTGAAAAAGCAGTGAGCGTGAACTTCGTCCCGCTCG
>CAIXGT010000154.1 GCA_903919105.1 uncultured Spartobacteria bacterium
GGGGGGCTTCTCTTTCAGGAGCTGAGCAGACCCTACCTTCGCGAATGGGGTGTTAACTGGAGAAACGACGCCCCTCAGAATCTCGTTGCTCTTGATTCAATTCAGGAAGATTTGTCGAAAGATCAGAAAAGACTGGTCATCCTCTCGGCGGTTCTCCCTTCATCACAGACCATCGGACTTCAGGAACTTGCCAACAAGGTGGTGGTGAAAATCAATGGAATGCCGATCCACGGTCTGGCTGACGTGAACGAGGCGGCAAAGCATCCCAAAAACGGCTTTCAACGCATCGATCTCGAAGGTTCAGCAGGCCCGATCACTCTGGATAACGCCTCACTGGAATCTGAGGAAGCTCAACTGAGGAGCGAATACGGCATCCCTGCTAAGTCTGACTCCTTGGCCAATCCCCAGTAAACTCGTGCAACCGCAAGCGGGAGGAACCCTCCAAACTTCGGCTTTTGACGCTCGACGCGATGAGTAGAGTGGCTAATTTAGCCCATCTGTCTTTCTAATCATGTCCGAACGCACACTCGTCGTCGTCCCTACCTATAACGAGAGAGAGAACCTCCCAAATCTGGTCGAGCGTCTCTTCGCGTTGACTGAGCGTGGCGAGATCCTCGAGATTCTAGTAGTCGATGACGGCTCACCTGATGGCACAGGCCAATGGGTGTCAGAGACCGCCACGCGCGATCCTCGCCTCCATCTCCTCTCCCGCACCGCCAAAAACGGCTTGGGTCGCGCCTACGTGGCAGGATTCCAATGGGCCCTAGAACACGGCTACGACCTTGTCGTCCAGATGGATGCCGATTTCTCTCACAGTCCGGAAGATGTGCCTAATCTCCTTGAGGGGATCCGAACAACGGGCGCGGATCTGGCCATCGGCTCCCGCTATGTCGGTGGGATCCGCGTCATCAACTGGCCTCTCAAGCGACTTGTGCTCAGCGTCGGCGCCTCTTATTACGTCAAATGGATCACCGGACTTCCTGTCTGGGATCCAACCGGAGGATTCAAGTGCTGGCGTCGCCGGACGCTGGAAGCAATCGACCTTCCCACTGTGAAATCGAACGGTTACGGCTTCCAGATTGAGATGAATCACCGCACCTGGACGCGTGGTTTCAAGGTTGCCGAGGTTCCGATCATCTTCGCAGATCGCATCGAGGGAGTCTCAAAAATGTCCAAGAAAATCGTCGTCGAAGCGCTCCTGATGGTATGGGGACTCCTGATTAATAATGGATTCCGTAGATCGCCCCGCGCCAAGCAATCCTGAGCTTCGATTCTGCTTCAATCCCCCGAACCAACTCTCTTTTTACACCCACCCAAATGAGCTCTACGGACATTACGCCTTCTTCCATTCCTGAATCTGCCGCCTCGGTAGAAGAACGAGTTCATCCCTTCCACGTTTTCGACTCCTACGAACGGTGGAACTCGCTGATCGCCTTCCTGATCGCGCTGGTTACATATTGGTCGACCGTGATGCCTAATATCGGGCTCAACGACGACGGCGAGATGGCCACGGCGGCCCTGCACTTCGGGGTCATGCATCCCTCAGGCTATCCGCTCTGGACGATCCTGGCAGGACTCTTCAGCCACCTCCTCCCCTTTGGCAATGGATCCTGGAAGATCAATCTTTTCTCCGGGCTCTGCTCGGCCATAGCAGCTGCCCTCTTCTCTCTCATATCTCTAAGCGCCACCCGCTGGCTGGGGGTAACAAAGAAGCCTGCCACGATTCTATCAGCCGCTGTCACACTCACCTTCATCTGGTGCACTCCCGTTTGGTCTCAAGCGGTGATCGGCAAGGGTCTCTACGCTCTTCATATCTGCATGATGATGATTTTCATCATGATCTGTTATGTCTGGATCAGACGTCCGCATTGGAAAAATGCATTTGTCTGGGTTATTTTTATCTTCTCGCTCGGCATGAGCAATCACCACATGACTTTGGCAATGGCCATACTGCCATTGCTGGTCATTCTACTGCTCCACGCAAATCTGTTCTGGGAGTACACTGTTTACAGCCTGATCGTCGCCAGCGGGCTCTATATGGGATTTGCGAATCTTTCCCAGTTACCGGATGTCTGGAAAACTTCTGTGAGGTTATTTTATATTGCTTGGGCCGGCTTATTGCTCCTCGTTCTCATACGTCGAAAGCTTACCGAGTGGCGTCTCGGCCTGCTCATTCCAGTCGCTGTCGTAGTGGGTTTGCTTCCGTATCTCTACATGCCCTTCGCCTCCTCCACGAACCCACCCATGAACTGGAGTTACACGAGCACGAAGGAAGGATTCTTCTATGCGATCAATAGATCTCAATATGGGGGAACCCTGGTCGATCAACTCCAAGCATGCATCGGGAGGGTGGTTGGTATGCCCCCGGCGGAAAAACAAAAGGGCCCCAAGTCACCAGATGAAGAGACGACTCTTCAGTCTTTTGGAGGATTCTGCAAAATTTTCTGGGCAGTGCTTGTACAGAATATTTCACCACTGCCCATTTTGGGCGTTTTTGCAGCTTTTCTCCTTTTTTGGCGACTTTCACGCGAACAAAGAATCTGGTTTTATCTTCTGGTCATCGGATTTTGCCTTTCCGCATTTTTGCAGCCCATTTCATTTCCTTTGGGTTATGATAATGCAGGATGGGGTTCTCAGAAACCTTGGCAGGGCCTTTGCTACGGATTTTTTCTCCTAATCACCGGACTTGGCGCCGCTGCAATAATTGCTCAATCTCGGAGATGGGAGCGCATTAATCGATGGATTATATCTGCTTTGGCAACAGCTACAGCGCTCTACACCCTGGTCCTCTGCTATCCCAAAAGCGACCAGCATGGTCACTGGTTCGGATGGATGTATGGGCACGACATGCTCGTCGACCTGCCGAAGGATAGCTTTGTTTTCGGTGGGACTGATCCAGGTCGCTTTGTGCCAACCTACATGGTCTTTGGAGAAAGCTTTGAGAAAACGAAGAGGGATCCGAACTTCGACCGTCGGGATCTCTACATCGTGACCCAGAACGCCCTGGCCGACACCTTCTACAATCGCTACATCCGCTCCCACTACACCACGGAGCGCCCTACGACCTTCGGTTGGTTCGAGAAGCTTCTAGGCCGCGATCACACCTATCCGAATGAGACCCTCACCCTTCCCCATCGGGAGGATATCATGGCCCTCTTCGAGGTGCTGATGAACCAGTACCAGAAAAATCCCCAGGTAATGCCAAACCCTCAGAGCGATCCTGTCGCCCTGAACTCGGCTGTGGCCGAATGGATCTTCCTGCGCAACCGCGACAAGAAGGACGGGGCTCCCCGGCATTTCTATGTGGAGGAGAGTTTTCCCATGCAATGGTCCTATCCCTACGCCATCCCGCACGGGCTTTGCTACGAGATCGCCCACGACAAAATGGACGCCCTACCTCCGGGAACGGCTGAGAAGGATCTAGCTTGGTGGGATGATTACATCAAGAAACTCGATTCCGTACCCGGTTTCCGCAATGACGATCTGGCCCTTCATTCCTTTGCCAA
>CAIXGT010000155.1 GCA_903919105.1 uncultured Spartobacteria bacterium
CTGACTGAATTGCTTGTTGTCATGGCGGTGATAGCTGCTCTCGTATCGCTTGCGGTTCCGACATGGGGAGCGATCACCCGCTCCCATGGTAATAACGCCGCAGTGAGTCTTGCCATGGGGACCCTGGAGCAGGCGCGCCTGACAGCCGTCTCGGGTAAAAAGGAGGTCTGGGTGCTGTTCAAGAACGATGATACTCGGAAACAAGCATCCCTCCGCATTGTCGCTCGCGAGGGAATAGGAGGCACGGGCGCCGTTCCATTCACATCTGTGGGCAGCTGGACCCAGCTTCCCCCCGGGATCACCTTCCAGACTGGGGAAAGTACACTGATGGATCAGAAGCCACTAGCCGAGGTGATCGCTGCGGCAATGGGTACCGCACTAGGCGCTTCGATTTCCCCCGCCACCTCGATAGGAGGGGTGATGTTCCAGCGCTCGGGAAGAATCGGCATTCCTCAACAGGGAGGCCCGGCGCTCTTACTGCGCCTACGATCCCTCAAAGGCCCCTTACCTTCTCCCATTGAGCTCTCCCGTGGCAGCGGGCGTGCCAGCTACAACTCCCCGAGTTCCAAGCCATGAGAAGGAAGAACAGCCACTCATCAGCTCATGCCTTCACCCTCGTGGAGATCCTGGTTGCCGTCGGTGTTTTTTCCATCACGGCATTTGCCCTGATTGGGCTATTCTCCGTGACTCACAAGAGCGAACGCGACGCCAAGGAAGAGACCCAGGCAACCCTGATAGCATCCGATATTATGGAGGGCCTTGTGTTCGGAAATAATTCTTCTGTCCTCCATCTAGCAACAGGGATGAGCAATGGAGTGCCGGTATGGGAAAGCATCGCTGCCAAATCGGCGACCAATTGCTGCGTTGCCTACGACTCCTCGTGTGAACCGATTCGGGCGATCCCTGCTTCCGAAGCCACCAACCCCGTTCTTGAGCAGGGGATCACCGCCCTTGCGTGGTTAACCCTGAACCCGAAACGCTCCACTCCGGGCATCGTGATTGCTGAGGTCCTGGTGGCCTCGCCTCCCTCTGCTCCGGCATCGGGGCGAACCCTCCATCGTTTCACAAGACTTCTCGCGATACCGTGACCACGCCATCCAATGATCACCTCAAAAACGGCTATTATGGAAAAGCCCGCACCCATGAGGGGTTCACTCTCACAGAGGTTCTTGTCTCCTCGGCGATCCTAGCCGTTCTGATTCTTATCCTGCTAGGCATGGGAGATGGAGCCTCTAAAGTCTGGCGTGATGGAGAAGGAAGACGCGAGGCTCTTCGGGAACTTCGGGCCTCCCTTCAGATCATCACCGAGGATCTCCACTCGGCAGTTATCACCACCAATTCCGACTCGCTCGACATCAGGAAGTCCGAACAGGAAGGATCTCCGGGTCTCTTTTTTCTCGTTTCGCATCCGGCAGATCGAAGGCACTCCGAGATCAAGGGGGATCTCTGTGCCGTAGGTTACTTTCTTGCTGCGGATCCCAAGGAAAAAGGATGCACGAATCTCTACCGGTTCCATGCCTCCGGGGAACCCGTTTCCAAAGCGCTGGAAGAGGATTCCCTTCAAGAACTCTATGACAAAGCCTCCCCCGATAACACCGCGACTACAGAACTACTGGCTAGAAATATCGTTTCCCTGCAAATCCGTCCTCTTCCTGAACAAGGCACTCCTCCGGAACTTCTGAAGGTCACTCTCTCCGCTATCAACACAAGGACCGCTCGCCTCATCGCCTCGGACCCCAAAGCAGGTGAGAGAAACGGTCGTCTTCTGCGGGAAGGGCTGCAACGATCCACAGCCATCGTCCACCTCCCGCCATGCCGCGAGGGAGTCTCCCTGCCATGATGACACTGCGTCCCAGATTGCCGTTCCGACAAAGGGAGAGCGGCTCGGCTATCATCGCTGTCCTTAGCCTGATCGGACTACTCACACTCCTGCTTGTCTGCCTTCTCCAAAGCGTGCGGATCGAGCGAACAAGCAGCGCAGCATGCTCGGCGGAGGAGCAGGCAGAACTGAGTGCCGAGTCGGGCATTGCTTCGGCAAGTGAGCTGTTGCTGATCGCGACCTCAAATCGTCCGGCCTATCTGGTCGGCCTACCCCTACCCAATGAAGAGGGAGAAGATCCTAAAGAGGGTGTCGCCCCTCCTCTTCTTCTGGGTGCATCCAACCTCACGAACAGCACACAACTCCTGCCTCTTTTTTCCTTCGATCTCACCAAAGCGGCGCTCTTTCCAAAACTCACCAAAAACACCTTGGAGTCACTGCTAGAGGAACGGCTATCCACGAATCCCTCCGTGGCAGTGGACCTGAATAATCCCTCATTCGTCGGAGGCTCCCTTGACACAAACAATGCAAACAACTCGAAAGTGACGAATCAGCCCACGCTGGGAGGCCCTGGGATGATCGCTTCCGATGGCGTGTATCCGGCACTCTGGCAATCCCTTCATGACAGCGATGGAAAAACCGTGGGGCGCTATGCCTTCATCATGACCGACGAGTCGGCCCGTTTGAATCCGGCCCTTCACCTCGGCAATCCACGCACGGATCCCAAGGACTGGGATCATGGTCCTGGTGATCTGCCACTGGCGGACGGGAGCAACCTCTTGCCGAGCCCGGAGGAAGCTGCCCATCTCCATGAAATCGCGAGTAATCTCCCAACGGCGGGAAGCTTCGAGACCGCATTCCATGACTCTCGGGAGTACAGTGAAAAACGCTCACTGCTCACACGCGATCCATGCAAAACGCCGGATCTTATCCCCGCGACACTTCCGGAGGGTGGATTGCCAAAATACAACCTCAACGATCTGGCCACAAACCCGGCCTGGGGTTCCACATCCTACGATCGCGCGACCAACATCGCCCGCATCATCGACAAGAACCTCCCGAAGTTCAAACAGCGCGATCCCTCGCTGGCCAAGAAAGGGAGTGACCCGTTCCTCTACCTGACGCGCTTGGCCTGCAGCATCGTCGATTACATTTGCATAGCACCAGGACCCACGGGGCCTCCAGGGGGCGAGCCATCGGGGAGGGACCTCGTCCCCTATGTGACGCAGATTGCGGAGAAATGCACGCGCACCGCCTATCTCACCAACAGCATGACCAACATGACCACGATCGAAAGCCAGTTCTTTGTCGAGATCTGGAACCCCACAACAAGCGTCGTGAGAGGAGGCATTCCGCGTCTGGTGATCGGGAACAGGGCTTATGTGGCTTTTGGAACCGGTGTGGAGACACCTTTCAAGAAATATGATGAAACGTCTTCCTCAACCAGAGATCTGCGTCCGAATGAATTCACCGTGGTGGCATTCCACCCCGAATCCCAGACTTGGAACTCACCCACCCCTCCGAGCACCGACGAACCCAGCTGGAAGGAGGGGCCGATTGGTAACGAAAACGATGCCCCTGAATACTTCGAACTTTACTGGAACGAGAAGCTTGTCGATATGACCCGCCGATCTACGAATGAATCCAAGAAGGAGCAGGGCGGGCTGAAACACAATGCACAGCAACTGCTCAACTCCCAGCCTCGTTGGCAATGCCTCACGGTTCCCACCTACTCAGGCAAAGGAACCGAACCGGACGAATCCTCCGAGGCACTGGATCCAGGGAAATACCGCTTTGTCGGAGATCCCCGTGCCACCTTCCTGACCTCCTACACATGGGTGCCGATCACGACCTATCAGGAAAACACTCTCTGGAACGGCGTTGTCCCGGGTGGTGTACTCAACAAAGGGATGATTCTGGATCCCAAGAACACTTGGAAAAGCCGGGACTGGATCCCAGAGAATCCCGTGATCGGAAACCGTCCCGCCACTACCGAGCAGATGCCTGATCGGATCCCATCCTCCTATCGTGAGGGAATCGATGACAAGACAGCTCCCGATGTCATGCGAAAGGGAGCCATGGTTTCCCTTGCGGAATTGGGGAATATCTTTGAACCGGCCCAGGTGGATGATCAGGGCTCTGCCGTGAACGCGAGTCAGGCCGGCATCTTAACCTGTAGTGGAGGTGGGAGGACGCTCCGAATCGGGCAGCCGGAGTTCCAGTTCGCGGGTACCAATAACTGGGATACTCCCGGCAAGCGGGCTATCGAACTCCTGGACCTCTTTACGCTTGCCGACGAAGGACGCCGCCCCCCTTCTAGGGATGCTTCGGCAGCTACTAACCAACTCGGCACGAACGCCGGCATTCCCGGTCGTATCAATGTGAACACAGTCTCTCATGCCGTCCTCACCTCCCTTTTCTACGGAGTCGGGGTCACCTCCGACCAACGTTTTACGAATTCACGCATCAGCGCCAATGCGGCGGATGATCTGGCCTCCGTCGTCGAAACAAAGCGTCCCTACCAGAAACTCTCCGACCTTTACCCTCTCACAACCAATCTCGTCAACGCGGATACCTACACGCCTTACCTGGCCAGGAATATCCCCGGCAGTTCGCCGCCGGCAGCCGCCGTTTTCGACCGCGCCAGGGAAGAGGCCTTCGGCAAGATCATCGGCCACTGCATCCTGCAAACCCGCGTCTTCCATCTGTACGTAATCGGCGAAGCTCTCGATCTGCATGGTAAAACCAGGGGACGCTCGCTCATGGAGGGACTTCTCCGTCTGGAACCAGATGTCACAGGTCGCCTCATCCCTTCACTGCATGATGTGCAGTGGCGCTGAGTCCGTGCATTCCAAGGCCATACCTTCCACGTCAATAAATCCCTTTTCTCAGCCATGATGACAATCACTGCATTTCTCTTACTGGCCCAGACAACACTCGTTCCGGCTCTCTCTTCCTCACCCACCTCTCCGACGGTTTCAACTCAGGGACAACACCTGTCTCATCCCCAC
>CAIXGT010000156.1 GCA_903919105.1 uncultured Spartobacteria bacterium
GCCAGGGGCTACTTCTGGAAGGCTGCCAAGGATTTGAGTGTCGGAGAATGCGCCATGCTAGCGGGCCTGCTCAAGAGCCCTAATTACTACTCTCCCTGGAACAATCCGACGGGTGCTAAGAAGGTCCGGGATTTCGTTCTGGGTCGCATGCGGGAGATGCACCTGATCACGCGCGATGAATATGAGGGCGCCGTGGAACTGAATCTCTCAGTTCGCAAGAGGACGAATCCCAACAGGGTCTCCTATGCCATCGACCTGGTCCGCCAACAGGCTATTGCGGCATTGGGATATGACACGGCGATGAACGAGGGGGTGAAGATCGAGACGACCTTCGATGCCAAGCTCCAGATGGCGGCGGAACGCGCATTGAAAAGCCATCTTACACAAGTTGAGGGCCAAACTGGCTTCGCTCACATCACCTTCCAGCAGTACCACCAGATCAACGCGAAGATGGAAGAGGCCGCGCAGCGTGGAGAGCCTGTCACCATGCCCCCTCCCGGCTATCTTCAGGGTGCGGTTCTGGCCGTGGAGAACGCCACCGGAGGCATCCTCGCAGTTGCTGGCGGACGCGACTTCCTGCACAGCGAATACAACCGGGCCCTCCAGGGACGCCGTCCTCCCGGAACCCTCTTCACCCCAATGGTGGCCGCCGCCGCCTATGCGAACGGACTCTTCCCGGGAGAGCCTGTCGACGATGACTGCATCGACAATCACTTCGTCATGATCGGCGGAGTTAACGGCATCCTTGGTGAATGGGGAGTGGAACGCGCTGACAATGAGTACGAGGGGCCGATGCCTTCAAGTGAGGCTGTGGCTCGCGGCAAAAACGCCGCTGTCGTCCGTCTCGGTTATAAAACCGGTCTCGATCAGCTCAACGAATTCTGCAGGGCGGCCGGCATTCGTTCTCCCCTCCGAGATGTCGCCAATGCTTATCTCGGCTCCAGCGAGATGTCCCTTGATGAACTGACCCTTGCCTACACGGCTTTTCCTGGTCGAGGCACGCGTCCAGCCAAGCTCTTCACGATCACTCGGATCACCGATCAGGAGGGGAATCTTCTCTTCGAGAATCCCGTGACCCGGGTCCAAGTGTTGCCTGCAGAGGCAGCCTATCAGGTGCATACAGTCCTCCAAGATGCTCTCTTCAAGTCCTGTGCTCAGGCGGCGTCCGCCTCAGGGATCTCGACGAATGCTCCGCTCGCCGGTAAATCCGGAACAGCATACGACTTCACCGACACTTGGTTTGTGGGTTACTCGAGCGCTGTGACTTGCGGAGTCTGGGTCGGATTCGACAAGCCTCAGAAGATCTACCGCGGAGCCTTCGGCAAGGATCTTGCCCTACCGATCTGGGCCCAGGTGATGAACGCTTCGCTGGGATCCTTTCCCTCTACGGATCTGATTGTACCAGCGGGTTTGAAGCAGGTCCAGATCTGCAGAAGTTCAGGGCTGCTTCCTGCCGAGGGATGCCGGAAGCTCCCGGGAATGCTTGCTACCGAGTATGCCACGGAATCCGAGATGCCGACCGGTGTCTGCGATATCCATGGGGGAGGGATGCGGAGTTACAACCGGGATATCGATCAGGCCGAGTGGCCCAGGGCTGCCGCCGCTGTCGATCTGACACGTGTCCGACCCATTCCCGTGAATGCCCCGACGCTTCTGGCCCAGAATGATCTCTACCGTGCGGTGAATCCGACCCTGAGTGTGGGGTCCGAGGATGTGAATATCAAAGTAGCTCGTGCCACCTCACCCGATGGTAAGGATCCCGGAACCGACGGGAAGGGAGGGGCTGGGACGGCAGGTGCCACGAATGTGGCCGTTGCTTTGCCAGTCGGTGAAAAAGAGGTCAGGAAGGCGGAAGCTGTCCGGCCGATGGATCTGCCGAGTGCCGTGCCCGTCATGACGATCCCCGCCCCGAAACCGGCGGAGTTTTAAGCAGACAATTGTTTAAGCCCAGAGTTCTTCGACTGCGTTCACCGCCTTGGTGTAGAGCGGGTGGCGTCCTCCGCGGGAGAGCTCGGCCAGGAGAATCTCACGGGTCTCTTCACGGGGTGCGCGGACCATTCTGCTGGTGGTTGCAATATTTGTTCCCTGTGCAGTGGTGACATAGAGATCGGATCCCGATTCTCTCAGGAGATGAAATTCCGCATTCTCGGAAGCGAGTTTCATGCGGGAGATGCTGGCACCCTCGGTTTCTTTCAGTTCGACACAAACGATATTGCCATGGGCATCACGGAACTCAGGATTGTCCGATGGATTGGAGAGACTCCATCCGAGGCGGTCAGCCAGCCAACCTACCAGAAGCAGGGCTGTGGTGCGTGATCCATGGGCATAATCGAGTTCGAGTTTCCGCAGGAGCTGAAGCTCGAACAAGTTGCCGGGGATGTCAAAGATGGCCGCCAGGGCCTGTCGCACCGGCAGTGAGCGGGCCCAGTTTAAGTCGCAGAGCACGGTACGGGCTTCGGCTAGTCCGGCAATCTGTCGGATCAAACCGAATTGCTCTTTGGGATTCTTCCAGTGCCTGCTGTCAAAGAGCAGTCTGTCAACCCACCGCCAGAGCTTGCCGTTGATCGGGGGATGAAAATCGGCCTGCCACCAGAGCACCAGCGGCAGGTCAGAATCAAGATGCGAGAAAACAACGCTTTGAAGCGAATGTGCCGCCATGCCGGCAAGCTGGAAACAGATCTGCTCGCTGCAGACGGAGCCCCCCTTGGACCCTCGCAGGTAGCAGTGCATGGTTATCCACGCTTCGGCGCTACTCCCTTCGGCCTTGGGATCAGCCTCAATAAGGATGGCGCGCATCGCATGCTCACCCGCGATGCCACGGGTGATCTCCGTGTTCATCTCAAGGGAACCGGGCTTCTCGTTATAGATGGCTAGGTTGATAAGCGAGGCGCGAGTCTTGCTCTCGCCGCTCTCTTCCCAGAGTTTTCCAAGTGCTTTTTCGATGCCGCCAATCGGCACCGGGATGCCGGGGATAAAGCTCACATCCTCCTCCAGGTAACACCGTGACGTGCTGCCAGGTCGGCCGCCTCTGCGGGCCCCCAGGACCCGGCTGTATGGAAGGCAAGGTCGTCGGAGCGTGCTTTCCAAGCCTCTTCGATCCCGTCCACGAAGGCCCAGGCCTCCTCCACTTCGTCGCGTCGTGCAAAGAGGGTGGCGTCGCCTGACATCGCGTCGAGAAGGAGTCGCTCATAGGCTTCGGGGGTTGCCTTGCCGAAGGAGGTTCCATAATGGAAGTCCATCTTCACGGGCTCGATACGCAGGCTGGAGCCTGGCATCTTCGCGCTCATGCGGAGGGAGACACCCTCGTCGGGTTGGATGCGGATCACGAGAACGTTCTCGTCGAGGCCTTCGCCGCTGCGGTTGAAGAGGACGGGAGGCACGCTCTTGAATGTGATGGCGATCTCTGTGCCACCCTTCGGCATACGCTTGGCGGTACGGATGAAGAAGGGGACTCCCGCCCAGCGCCAGTTGTCGATGTTTACCTGAAGGGCAACGAAGGTCTCGGTTGTGGAATCCTTGGGAACACCCTCGGCCTCGCGATAGCCGGGGACAGGTTGGCCATCGATCAATCCCGCAGTGTACTGAGCCCGGACGACATGCTTGAAGACATCATCACCACGAAGGGGTCTGAGGGAACGCAAGACCTTCACTTTCTCGTCGCGAATCGCGTCGGCACTCAGGCTGGTAGGAGGCTCCATGGCCGTGAGGGTGAGGAGCTGGAGCAGATGATTCTGGATCATGTCACGCATTGCCCCGGAGGTATCGTAGTAACCGGCACGTCCCTCGACGCCAAGCGGCTCGACCGCCGTGATCTGAACGTGGCTGATGTGATTGGAATCCCAGAGAGATTCGAAGATCGAATTGGCGAAACGCATCACCATGATGTTCTGGGCGGTTTCCTTACCCAGATAATGGTCGATTCGGTAGGTGTCGCACTCTGGGAAGACTTCGCTGACAAGGGTATTGAGAAGCTGTGCGCTCTTGAGATCCTTGCCGAAGGGCTTCTCCACGATCACGCGTGCCCAGCTTCCCGGGGTGGCTGTGCTCAATCCGCTCTCACGCAGGTGGCTTAAAATGACCGGGAACTGATCGGGTGCAACGGCCAGGTA
>CAIXGT010000157.1 GCA_903919105.1 uncultured Spartobacteria bacterium
ATAAGTTAGTAGGAGGACATGATCAAATGGACAGCAGGTTATTCGCTTGCACTTCCCCAATCTTTTGAATACATTATTCAAAGCTACTCATACAGGCTCTGATGGAGATCAACCTGACCCTGTAGCTCAAACAAGAAAGTCGATCACACGACGCCCCCTCTATGGTTCGCCCAGGAGGGGGTTATCTCTTTCAGTGATGAGTGCTTTCTTTTTGCCCTGGGCAAAAACTCCATTCCGAAGGAATGCTCTGTCTCCCCTCGAGGCCGCAGGCCTCTCTATTCTTGAAACTAGGGAAATAACTCAACACGTCTCTCTCTGTCCGAACTTCAATATCGCCCTCCCCCTCGCTTCGCTCGGGGGTCGCTCAGGTACCTCGGTCTCCTCGTTCCTCGGAATCCTCGGTTTGCCTCGCTCCCATGCGCACACGGTCGCGCATTCCGCCCACCCCACCCTTCCGATCTATGTCGCCTCGGCTGATCGGTATCCATCAGATAGCATGACGTCATCTTCAGTGGGTTCGCTCGCATGCTCGCTCCTTCCACTGATAGAGACGCAGTGCTATCAGATGTTACCTGCCTTGGCTCCCATAGTCGGGTGGGGTTCTGGCTCCATCCCGCTCCCTCCCCTCCGCGCAGCGTTACGCGCTGATCCACATTCGGGTTTGTATCCTTCCCCACTTCAGCGCGTGCTTCCTCGTCACTTCCATTCGGTCGCGCCCTGGGCGCGCCCTGCATTTCAGTCACGAGGCTAGGTTTCACTTTTTATTGAGAGGCGAGCGCGTGCCAGTTGCGTGGTGTCGTAATATATATCCATGAACAAGTACCAGACGGCCTTGAGTGATACCGCGAAGAAGTTCGCGGCCCTCGGGGATCCGCCATCTTTCCGAGGTTGGATGTCGGCCGGAGGACGCCGCCGCCTGTCCGGTATGAACATGTTTCAGAGATATAACCTCGACCTGCGTTTATACTCCACCGGAGCGTGGACGACACTTCCTGTCGGTATCCTCCCAGCATGGCAGGTACGAGTCCTTTTCGCGGTCGGATACTGGTACTCGACATCGAAGGTGATTCGATTCGCCATCGAGACGCTAGGCTTCCGCGAAGATCTCGAGTCCTACATCGGTTACTCGTGGAAATTCCCCGCATCAGGTCTCTTCGAGTATCAGAGCTTTCCCTCCCCCTCGATTATTTTCGTCTCGGCATACTACCAGGAGAACCCGGGCACAGTTTCGATATGGCTGCGGCCGATGTCTGTAGGATATCCCCCAGGTGCGAAGATAAAGCTTGCGGTTCCGATTCAAACTATACCAGGTTAGCGGATATGAAGGTACTCGCAGGACTCGTAACCCAAGGCTCCGGCTCCGTCGGAGGAATGACCATGTCGAAAAACAAGCAGGGGTATTACCTCCGCGCTCGAACGGTCCCCAGCAATCCAAACACGCTTTCACAGCAAGCGATCCGAACAGCTTTCGCCGCTCTCACTCCGGCATGGTCGAGTCTCACTCAGAGCCAGCAAGCCAACTGGAATTTGTACGCCAAGAACGTCAGCGTTGTTTTGAACAACGGCCAGACGCGCATCCTTTCCGGTTTCAACTGGTTCGTGGGTGCAAATCAGCTCCGGCTGCAAGCAAGCGAGGATGTTCAGAATGATGCGCCTACCGTGATGACGATGGCTCAGTCTCCGTACGGCATCGAGGCTTTCTACACGGGCATGAATACCATGGCCGTGAGGTTCAATCTCTTAGACGCTCCTGACGCTCCGGGCTCCGGTGATCAGCTACTGATCCAGATCGGACGCCCTCAGACGCTGGGTACTCTCTATTTCAAGAGCCCTTACCAGTTCGTCGGAACCATTGATTCCTATGACGCCGGATCTTATGTGACCCTCGATGTCACAAACTTCTCAGCCTACGAGGCCGCATACAATCAGAGTCAGTGGATGCGCATTACCCGAATCCTCCCAGATGGCCGTTACTCGACGCCTACCACTTACGGCCCATTCCGTGGTTATGGTGCTCCGGATAGCTACGGATTCGGAGCGCAGCCAGTAGTGATCGGCACCTTGCTGGGTGTAAGCACAGCGAATGTCCCACACAACGCAGGTACTCTCACAGGTGTCACGACCATTCAGGCCGGATCAGATGCTCTCACTTACTCAATCGTCGGGGGTACTCTCCTTGTGAGCAGTTCCGGTGGGGTGACTGCTAATGTCACCGGCATTCTTGAAGTGACGGGTTCTCTCGGTACACAGACCCTCGTCCTGTCCATCCCCCTAGAAGCCGTCGATGTTCTGACTCCATCAGGTATCACAGGGAATCCGGACCAGATGGGACCACAGACTGTAACGTGCAGTACCTCTGCAATAACAGGAGTTGTCCCTGACCCTGCTGTAGCTCCTAAAATCGCCATCAGCATAGACGGAGCTGGTATGCATGTGTCGTGGATTTCTCCCACTCCAGCAACGTATGTCGGAACATGGAGCGTTCAGCTTGCAGACGGACAGCAGATCCCCTTCGCAGTGAATTGGTCAAACGAGTAGTATTTTCTTAACGGGTCATCGGGCACTAGGCTTGACAGCCTGGTGCCCTTTCCTTTTGGTATTGAGCATGACGTTAAAGGATGCACAGACGCTGGCCGGAGATTACTTCAACGACTTGGCCGAAGGATCACCGGAGGCAGCTCAAGCTTGGGGAGCGTTTGCCGGAAATATAGGAGCCCCATCCAAGGCGTACTTCATGCTCACCATGTGGCCCTTTTTTGTGGGTGCGGGCCCGGGGCCGGGGTTCTCAGTTCCTTACGTGAGCCCCAAGAGTAGCGCATATTACCTTACTGAGAACACTGCTAATCAAACACAGACTCAACAAGGCTACCTCTGGTATATTCAGTCGGACTGGTCAGTAGGCCGTCCCCCAGATGGACGCGTGATCGGATTGTTAAAGCCGTTGGTTCCGGTCTTTGACGGATGGTTGCTCAGTGGTGACTTATATGCCTTTTCCCAGGGACTAGAATATTTGTCTTCCCCCCAGCCCAATGGCTCCCTGCAGATGATAGTGATAATACCAGGTAACTTTCCTTGCACCGCAGTGACGCAGCTTACAGTCTTTACACCTTTTCCCTAGTTGATAGAGTCGATGTGTGATCGACCTCTCTCTCCTACGGGAAAGAGTGGCCCAGCGTCTTATTGACGAAGGCCGCTCAGACCTAGCCGAACCTCTTCAAGAATGCGGATCAGTATTCGAACTTGTTTGCACTTCATGCGGCACCCCTCGAGCAGTTTCCAAAAGTTGCAAGAAGCGATGGTGTCCCTCCTGCGCTCGCCAGATATCTGCATCGAGGTTAGAGAAATACCAGTCCGCCATCGACCGGATGCAGTGGCCGATGATGGTCACTCTGACCATGCCCCATACTATGGACACTTCCTGTCCATCAGACGTCCGCAAGATAAAGAGAGCACTTGGAAAGCTGCGAAGGCTTAGATGGTTTAAGAAGAAGGTCAAGGGTGGTATATCCTCGGTAGAGATCACCGCGGGGGACAACGGGTGGCACCCCCACGCCCACCTCCTCATCGACTGTCATTGGCTCTCTGTGGATGCGAAGTCTCCCCACCACACATGGAGCCGCTACCGATACAAGAAGGCCTTCAGAGACGCCCGGAACGAGGTTGCCCAGCAATGGCAGCTATGCTTGCAGGAAACCAAACGTCTACAGGTTCACATATCCAGAGCTCGCCCTGAGGCAGCACGCGAGGTCTTGAAGTATGCAGTGAAACCACAGGAACTAGCGGACTCCCCAATGCCCCTAGCCCCCCTGATTGACATCCTTCGTGTGTCACGCCTGATTTCGGCGTTTGGGTCAGTGAGAGCGAGCAACCTTGAAGCCCTACAAGGACAAGGGGAGGAAGACAAACAAAGATACTTCTGCTCATGTGGCTGCGCTGACTTTATGCCGGATTTTGTCCTAGACAAGCTCCTAGATGACCACCGGGACATGGCTCGAAAATCCCGAACAGTTAGCTTCTCCTCGAGGCCTTCTCTCGCCCACTAGTTCCCTAGATAAGTTAGTAGGAGGACATGATCAAATGGACAGCAGGTTATTCGCTTGCACTTCCCCAATCTTTTGAATACATTATTCAAAGCTACTCATACAGGCTCTGATGGAGATCAACCTGACCCTGTAGCTCAAACAAGAAAGTC
>CAIXGT010000158.1 GCA_903919105.1 uncultured Spartobacteria bacterium
CATGTGCTGGAAGATCCCGCCTAATGAAAAGCCCGGGAAAAACGACTGCGCCACCGACGGGGAACTCGATATCGCCTACGCCCTCCTGCTGGCCCATGAGCGATGGGGGGATGAGGTCTATTGGGCGGAAGCCAAGAGCCTAATCGGGGCCATCGGATCCTCATTGGTACGGCCCGATTTTTCACTACGCCTGGGGGATTGGAACGAGGCGCCCGGTCAGACTCGCCCTTCCGACTTGATGCCGACTCATTTCCGGGCCTTCGGTAAAGCAACGGGCGATCCCATTTGGAAGAAGGTTGAGAATCGTTCCTATGATATTCTCAACGAGTTGCAGCTTGAGAAATTCTACGCTGGGAACAAGACGACGGGCCTGATTCCTGATTTTGCAGTTCAAAAAAAAGGATATTGGGTTCCTGCTCGGCCCGGCTTCCTAGAGGGGCTCCATGACGGTGACTTTTACTACAATGCCTGCAGGGTGCCTTGGCGGATCGGTTGGGCCGCTCTCGCCACAGATGATGATCGTGCCAAGGAGGTCCTTGGACGCTTCATGCATTGGGCCGTCATGAACGTGAAAGATCCGGAGCTATTAAGGGCAGGCTACCGGCTGGACGGGAAGCCCGTGCACAACAGCGACTTTAACACAGCTTGCTTCATCACCCCTACCGGAGTGGCAGCCATGGCGCTTGGCATGACGCCTTGGAAGGAAAAGGTTGAGCGCTATGCGTTGGGTAGCAGGGAGGAGTATTATGAAGACTCGATCAATATGCTCTGCCTGATCTTGATGTCGGGCGAATTGCGCGGGTTCATTCGGTAGAATTTCCCCCAATAATTCTCCCAAGTTCCATTCTTTATTTAGAATAGTTCTTGATTGGTCTTGAATGAGTTCTGTTTGGTGTTAACTTGAGATTCCATCTCATGAAGAAACCGACAGCCATTGAAGCCAGCGAAAGCGCGATGGTGAACTATGCGTCGGCCATGGTACAGGGGGGTCTGCGTCTTACGCCTCAGCGACGTCAGGTCTACAAGGTGCTCATGGACAAGAGGGATCATCCGACGGCCACGGAGGTGTTCATCCGGGCTCAGAAGAAGATGCCCTCAATCTCGCTCGCCACTGTGTACAACTGCCTGGAAACGATGGTTGGAAGTGGTTTGGTGAAGGCCGTCCATGTCGACCGGGAGCCAACTCGATTTTGTGCGAATCTCCAGGAGCACGGCCACTTCCACTGCACGGAATGTGGTCATATCTCCGATATCGAATTTTCCCACACCCGCGAGAAGGGATGGAAGCTCCCCTCTGGATTCCTGGTGACCCAGCACGATGTCTCGCTGCGCGGCCTCTGCGCCGACTGCGGAACATCTTCCCCAAACGCGAAGCATTCCAAATCAAAATCCAACGTCCAACCATTAACCCAGTAACCGACCATGTCTGCCCATTCCTCTTCGTCACTTTCCATCCGAGACTTGCATGCCTCCATCGGCGATAAGCCGATCCTCAAGGGACTGACCCTCGACATCCCCAAGGGAGAAGTCCACGCCATCATGGGCAAGAACGGAGCCGGCAAAAGCACCCTCGCCAAGATCATGGCGGGACATCCCGACTACACCGTGACCTCGGGTGACGTCCTGCTAGACGGAGAGAGTATCCTGGGTCTGGAACCCGATGTCCGTGCCCGTCTCGGACTTTTCCTTGCCTTCCAGTACCCGATGGAGATCCCCGGGGTTACCATCGCCAACTTCATCCGTGCCGCACTTCAGGCCCGCCTTCCCGAGGGGGAGGAGTTGGAGGCGACCGACTACTACGCCAAGCTCTATACCAAGATGGATGCGCTGAGCGTGCCTCGGAACTTCACTTCCCGCTCGGTGAACGAAGGCTTCTCGGGTGGTGAGAAGAAGCGCTGCGAGATTCTCCAGATGGCGATGCTCGAGCCTTCGTATGCCGTACTTGACGAGACAGATAGTGGTCTCGACATCGACGCTCTCAAGATCGTTTCCGCCGGCGTGAACGCCCTCCGTGGCCCGAATATCGGCATGCTTGTCATCACCCATTACCAGCGTCTGCTCGACTACATCGTTCCCGACAAGGTCCATGTCATGTCCGATGGGCGGATCATCCACAGCGGTGACAAGGATCTTGCCCTCAAGCTCGAAGCTCAGGGCTACGACTGGGTCGAGAAGGAATTCGGGGAATCCGTCACCAAGGCCGCCTAAAAGGGCATTAGCAGTTTAGACTATTAGCCAGAACCTATCAGAACCAAGACTCAGAACCTAAAAGTCTAACAGACTTCAGCCTAACCTACCTTTTCTATGAGCACCGAGACCAAACCAGACATCGATATTGACCGTTCCGTCGGCGATTTCCGCTACGAGATGGATTACGCCTTCGATGCAGGCGTGGGCCTGACCGAGGCGACGATCGACTACATCAGCGACGTTAAGGGGGACCCCGACTGGGTCCGTGCTTTCCGCAAGGAGGGTTACCGCAAGTTCTTGGAGAAGCCGATGCCGACTCACTGGGCCACCAAGGACCTGGAGAGCATCGTCTTCGAGAATATCCGTTACTACCTCTCGCAGGGACAGGTTCCCAAGCGGACATGGGACGAGGTGCCCGATGATATCAAGAGGACCTTTGAGCGACTTGGCATTCCCGAGCAGGAGCGGAAGTTTCTCTCGGGCGTGGAGGCCCAGTTCGATAGCGAGGCAGCCTACTCGAATATCAAGGCCGCGGTCGGGGAGCAGGGCGTTATCTTTGTAGGATCCAGCGAGGGTCTGAAAGAGCATCCCGAGATCTTCAAGAAATGGTTCGGTAAGGTAATCCCAAGTGGTGACAACAAGTTCTCCGCACTGAACTCCGCCGTCTTCAGCGGTGGCAGCTTCATCTATGTCCCACCAGGAGTGAAGGTAAAGCACCCGCTCCAGGCTTACTTCCGTATCAACGCCCAGAACTTCGGCCAGTTCGAGAGAACCTTGATCA
>CAIXGT010000159.1 GCA_903919105.1 uncultured Spartobacteria bacterium
CAGAACGAAATCCCGGACCTTCTTAGCACCCGTCGGATTGTTCCAGGGAGAGTAGTAATTAGGGCTCTTGAGCAGGCCCGCTAGCATGGCGCATTCTCCGACACTCAAATCCTTGGCAGCCTTCCAGAAGTAGCCCCTGGCAGCAGCCTCGACCCCGTAGAACCCGCTCCCGAAGTAAACGCGATTCAGATAGTACTCCATGATTTTCTCTTTAGTGAGATGATCCTCGATGCGTTCGGCCAAGAACATTTCCAGGAGCTTGCGGCGGTAGCTCTTCTCATGGAGGTCGAACGAGTTTCGTGCCAACTGCTGGGTCACCGTACTGGCTCCCTGCTTCACCTTCCCCTGGTGCCAGTTACTGACAGCCGCACGCAGTACTCCAAAGTAATCGACGCCATGATGATCGAAGAACCTGTTGTCCTCCTCCGCGACAACGGCATTCACCATCTCCTTCGGGATCTTGTCATAGGGAATGGGGAGGCGGTTCTGGATAAAGATTTTCCCCATCTGCTGGCCGTTGCGATCCAGGATGACGCTCGCCGACTCCATCTTGGGGATCTTAGCCAGATCAAAGGATTCAGCCTTGGCCTTGAACTCCGAAACCAACCATCCGTAGACGATCAGGGCCCCCAAGGCGGCGAGGATCAGTAGTGTTACAGGCACAAGAAACCAGAGCCGTAGAAACCATGGTTTCCGACGACGTTCCCTACCCTCTTCCCAGCTGTAGCGATGGCGTGCGATCAATTGTTTTTCCCATGAAAGCACTCTTCGAGCAAGTCTTCGGGCAAGAACTGCGATCGAATGCCGGAGGAGTTTTACCGAGCCGTGCCACCGATCCAAACTCCCTTGATCTCCCAGCGACCATTGAATCGGATCAGGTTGGCGGCTTTACCCTGAGCGAGGGAACCAAGCGTTTGCTCCAGACCGAGAGTCTTTGCGGGAACAAGGGTCGCCATTGCCACCGCCTCTTCCAGCGGCACGCCAACCGACTCCACCATGGTCCGAATACCATCGAAGAGCGTTGCCGTACTACCGGCAAGTTTGCTCTCAGCTTCCTCCCCTACCCGTGTCTCTTCCCAGGCTGCTCCTCCCTGGACACGGCATGAGAGGCCTCCCAGCCCGAACTCCTCACCCTCCTCCAGACCCGCGCCGGCCGTAGCATCCGAGACCAGTACGATTTCTTTCCATCCCTTGGCCAGCCATGCCCCGCGAAGCAACTCCGGGGTAACATGCATACCGTCTGCGATCAACTCACACACGATGCCGGGTGTCTCCAGCGCAACCTCGGCTAGCCCTCGTCTCGGATTGGGTGCTGTTTTGCGGAGTGAAGACATCGCGTTGTGGAGGTGCGTCACCTGGGAGATTCCCGTATTGAACCCAGCTAGAGCCTCATCCTCCGTGGCATCAGAGTGACCCGCGCTGACTGTAATCCCGTTCCTGCGCAGTTCCCGGATCAGATCCAGAGCGCCGGGCAGTTCCGGGGCAAGGGTCATGCGCCGGATCAACGTAGCATAATTCAGAAGACCAGACGTCTCTTCAGGGGAAGGATGACGCAGCATCTCGGCGCGATGGGCTCCCATCCGATGCGGTGAGAAGTAAGGGCCCTCCAGATGGATCCCGACCAATCGCGAGCTGTCCATCCCCATCACCGATCGATAGCCCTGCGCACACCCCAGTACTGCCAGCATCTCCGGAAGCGAAGCCGCTACGGTAGTCAGTACGAGTGCCGTCGTTCCGCAGGAGGCATGATAGTTCAGGATCTTATCGAAGGCCTCCGGCATCGCCTCCATGGCATCGCGTCCCACGGCTCCGTGGCAGTGGATATCCACCAGACCAGGAGCGAGATAATCACCGTCACAATCGATCACGTTATCGCAACCAGCAGGTTCCTCATCATGCGAGCCGATGGCCTTGATTCTCCC
>CAIXGT010000160.1 GCA_903919105.1 uncultured Spartobacteria bacterium
ATGACATCCGGAAACTTCGCCTGCACTTCGGCAATCGCGAACTCCCAGAAGGCCACCGGCTTGGTGTGGGGGTTGTCGACACGGAAGATCCTCACCCCTCGCTCTGCCCAAAAGAGCAGAACATCACGCAGTTCGTTCCAAAGGGCTTTCCAATCCGGGTTGTGGTAATCGAGCGGATAGACATCTTCGTATTTCTTGGGAGGATTCTCGGCATACTTAATCGTCCCATCCGGGCGGTGGAAGAACCATTCGGGATGCTCCTTCACATAGGGATGGTCGGGAGAGCAGTTCAGGGCGAAGTCGAGGGCAACCTCCATACCCCTGGCCTTGATCTCGCCCATCAACCATTCGAAGTCCTCCAGAGTTCCGAGTTCCGGCTCGACGGCGCAATGGCCGCCGGCAGGACCACCGATTGCATAGGGAACTCCCGGCTCGCAAGGCAGGCAAGTCAGGGAGTTATTCGCCCCCTTGCGGGCGGTGATGCCTATGGGATGGATCGGTGGGAAGTAGATGACATCGAAACCCATTTCCTTGGCATCATCGACACGCCCGAGACACTCGCGGAAGGTGGATCCACTGTCTGCCTTACCTTCGGCTGATCGTGGAAAGAACTCATACCAAGCAGCGAAAGCGGCACCTGGGCGATCCACGCGCACACTCTGGCAAGGCTCATGAATGGTCGAGAGAGAACGGTCGGGCCATGCCTCCATGAGGGCAGTAAGATCACGGTCTGAAGCAAGAGCGAACAACGCGGCCGGATCCTGAGCCTTCTCAAGCAACTCAGCATGGGCCGCGAGTTTCTTGGAATCAGCGTGTTTCCCCGCGCGCCTCGCTGCGTGATGCACGAGTGCAGCCCCCTCCAGAGTCTCCGAAGGAAGGGAGGTGGCTCCTCCCTTGGTCTTCTTGTCGATCTCCTCAACCCAGGAACCGAAAGCATCCCCCCATGACTCGATCGTCCACTCCATGAACCCGACCGAACCCGCGGGGAAACTTCCCCTCCAGCGATCCTCACTAATCTGGTTCATTGGGGACTCCTGCCATTTCTTGGTGCCGGCAGTGCGCCACTTGACCATGGCTAGTACGACGTCGTGTCCTTCTTTGAAGATGTCGGCATAAACCGTGACCTCCTCGCCGGGGATCCTCTTAATGGGGTAAAGGCCACCTTCGATCTGGGGCCAGAGATTCTCGATGACGACTGTTTTGAACATGGGGAGGTAACTCTATGAAATTTTAATATGGAACTCAGGAACTCAGGAAGAGAAAGAATAAGTAGTTATGGAGTAGGCGATATATCCCATTCATCCCCTTGGCTAGCCCGGCCGTTGCTGCGCATCCGTTACGGCTCCCTGTGAATCTTTAAGATTTGAAATAAGTACCTCCAAGTCATTAATGCGATCGTCAGGATGGAGCGCAGCCAGAGCTTCGCGGAGTCGAATCATTGCGGGGGCCACGTGAGCACGGAACGCTGGCTTGCCTCGATGAATACTCAGGAATCCATAGGCTCCAAGAGCCTGCATGAGGCGCTGGACGGCGCATTGCCAGAAGATGCGCTCGAATTCCTCACCGAGAGCGATACCTGCCTCCGATTGAATGGTTCTATAATAGGTCAACAGGTAAGAGCACTCTTCCGGGGAAATCGTCACGTAGGGATCGCACAAAAGGGAGGCCAGATCATATTGGGCAAGGCCGGGCCTCATTCCCTGAAAGTCGATAAACACGGCCTCTCCGTTACGAATGAGGATGTTCTGGGACTGAAAATCACGATGGACGAGTTGCCTTGGGAGTAAGGCCAGATTCGAGGCAAGCCCCCTCATCGCATCACTGGAGAGCAGAGCGGAACGCTCTGTTACCGCCACATCGAAGAGTTCTCCCAAACAATGCTCCGTGAAGTACTCCTGCTCCCAGCAATAGAGCCTTTCATCGAAAGCAAGCTGCAGATGGAGCCCCTTCACATCGGTCGCATGCGATGGGATGCGATGGAGCAACGAAATGCCCCTGAGCACAGACTCATAGAGTGGACAACGTATTTCCCAGGGCTCGTTGCGGGTGGCCCAGAGGTCCTGCTCACCGAGATCTTCCAGCCAGAGAAGTCCCTCCCCATCGGAGCGGGCAAGCACACGAGGAACCGGCACGCCATGAGAGGAAAGAAATTCTGCCAGAGAGGCATAGTGCTTGTTCTCTTCTTTCTCTCCGAGGTCCTGCACGAGAATGACGGAGCACTCCGGGGAACTGACCCTAAAAAAGTATCGGCTCGATCCGCCCTTCTCGATGGGGTGAAGGGATATCGGGGAAAATCCAGGTAGCTCGGCGGCCGTTTTTTCCAGCAATAGTGTTGCGTCCATCAGAGCACTCCTCCCGTGTGTTCTCCGGAAACAAGGTTTCTGCCACTCACGATACAGCCATCGAGACGCGCTTCGGATCCAATCACGGATCCAGGCCAGATCACGGAATCTTTCAAAAGCGCTCCGCTTCGCACGACGGCTCCCGGACCAACGGACACCATGCCTTCGAGTCTGGTGCCCGATTCCACAACCGCTTCCGGATGGATCATGAGCGGCCATTCAGCATCGGCAAGATAGCCAAGACGATTGACCGGATTAGCCAACAGATGGTGAGCCTCCAGATAGGCGCTCGGAGTACCCAGATCGATCCAGAGTCCATCCCTCACCAGCAGGCCTCTGATTTCTTCACCCGATCGCATCGCTTGAAGCAAGCCATCGATAATCGAGTAAGGCCCCTCATTCGGTATCCAGTCAAAGATCCCGGGCTCAAAGACTGCGATACCGGAATAGACAGTCAATTCAACCGGGTTATTACCTAGCACGCCCCTCAGATCGAGCACGCGACCGGAGGTCTTATCAAAGTTCACATTGGCGACACCTCCACCCTCGGCAGGCCTCAGCAAAAGCGTTGCCAAGGCACCAGAGGATCTGTGGGTACTCAGTAATTCCGCAAGAGGTAGATCGCCAAGGATATCACCGTTATAAAGAAAGAAGGTCGATTCCCCCATTGCGGGGCGGGCATTGCGGATACCTCCTCCCGTATCGAGCAGGTGCGGCTCATGAAAGAG
>CAIXGT010000161.1 GCA_903919105.1 uncultured Spartobacteria bacterium
AATCGTTGCTTCGTGAAGAAAATCCTTTTCCTGGCGTTGGCCTTGCTTCCCAGTGTGACGGTGCAGGCAACTAGTCAGGGCACCTTATTGAAGGAGGTCAAAATGGATCTCCTTGCGGATGGACACGCGATTGGATTTGCCAAGATCCCTGCAGGCACTCGGGTCCTGATTGTGACGACCAATTCCATTGGTGAGATCCTGGTGAAGCGCACCCAAAATGAGGGTCCATTTGTCGTACCTAGGGATGCCGTCTTGATTGAAGCCCTAGTAACAGCACCTGCCCCTCGGGCAGCACCGACCCATACACCAACTCCGGCTCCAACTCCGGCTCCAACTGCGACGCCGATCACGACGCCCACACCGACTTCAACACCTGCAATTTCCGGAATCAAAGTTCCGACCGCCCAGGAGGTGAACAAGGCCCTTGGCATCTCCCTTTTCGACAGCCAACCCATCTGGGAAGAAAACGACGCGATGGTTGCGGGCCGACTCGACTGGCCGGCGGAGTCCAGAACCTCTTATGAGACGGGCTACAGATGGTATCCTTACTCGGATAATTCCGCGACCATGGTTCTCGGAGCCAGAGCGCTCAGCCTCTTCCTACAGGGAATCAACAACAAGGTGGTACGGGTCTCCGTACTCTTTGCAAACAAGGGGGATGTCGCATTCTACAGCTCCGCGCAGGAAGCAAAAGCGCAGGCCGCCATTCCCAATCAACCGCTGATGGTGACCGACAATATGCTCAAGAACTGCCAAGACGCTATGCGGCATGACAAGGCCACGGTGGAAGCCGCATTAAAAGCCCTCTTCGGGGAATCAAAACCGGCCAGAATGGGTCGCTTCGCCTCCACGACGGAATCGGGCCAGCGTTGGGACTGGAACGGTCACACCTTTGTGCTGGTTGCCCCTCCGAATGAGTATGTTGCCCTGCGGATATTGCCTACCGCGTCGATTGACGATACCGATGCGGATAGGAAGGCCTTTGCCGCAGCCAAGGCAAACCTTTCCCAACGTGTGAAACATAAGGAAAACGGGGATGTGGTCATTACGGATCTCCCGATGATCGATCAGGGGCGCAAGGGATACTGTGTCCCAGCGACCTTCGAGAGAATCCTGCGCTACTACGGACTTTCGGAGGACATGAACATTCTCGCCATGGCCGGCCAGACCAAGGCGGGCGGTGGGACCAGCGTGAGCGGCATTGAGGGAGCCACCTACACCACGCTCCGGGATGCGGGAGCCAACATCACCAAAAAAAACTTTTCCGGCAGCATCCAGGAGATCAAGTCGGCCATCGATGCAGGCAAGCCGATCCTCTTCACCCACTACAGCACGGAGGAGTTCAATAAGCGAGTCAATGAAAGGATGATGCACCGCATCGCCGTGACGAACTGGGAGGACTGGAGCACCCGCTTCCTCCCTTCCCTCAAAAAGACCATCCCGCTGAAGCCCGATCCCGAATACGGCCATATATGCCTAATCATCGGCTACAATGAGAAGACCCGCGAAATCGCCATTTCAGACTCGTGGGGACGTGCGGCTAAAGAACGCTGGATGACGGAGGAGGAGGCCAAACAGATCCAGCAGCCCGGCGCCCTCTCGGTCATCGAATGACCCGCGCACAATGCGTTCAGCGCTGGACTTGATCGAGGGCCGACACCTTTCCCCACTTGAGAGAATCGGCAATGGCACGGGTAACGAATTTTTTGGCGAGACCGATAGCCTTCGGAAGCGGCAAACCCTTTGCCAATCCGGCAACGATCGCTGCCGAGTAGGTACAGCCGGTACCGTGGGTCTGCACCCCCTTGATGAAAGGAGCGCTGTATTCCTGCTCCTCCCAATCAGGGGTCAGGAGGATGTCTGTGGCCGTCTGCCCCTTCAGGTGCCCTCCCTTGAGCAAGACGGCTGCACCTGTCGCGGCGGTGAGCCTTTTCCCGGCGGTCTTCATCTTCGCCTGGGAGTCCGGCCTCAGCCCTGTGAGCAAACCAAGCTCGTCCAGATTCGGCGTGATCAGCGTCGCCAAGGGAAAGAGATGTTGCTCGTAGGCAGTAAGCGAGCCCTGTTTGAGCAGAGGCGCACCGCTTGAGGCAACCATGACCGGATCAATCACCAGAGGCGGCAGGGTCTTCAGCGATGCCAACACCCCGGCAACAACGCGGATGATCGGTGTGGAGAAAAGCATCCCCGTCTTGATCGCAGCGACGGGGTAGGCCTCCAGTAATAGTTCTAATTGATCACGGACGATCTCGGGTTTCACCGCTTGGATCGAGCGGACATTACCGGGTATTTCCGCAACGATACATGTGATCGCAGTGAGGCCATGACAACCAAGCGCTGAAAAGGTCTTGAGGTCGGCTTGGGCACCGGCGCCACATGAAGAATCGGATCCGGCTATGGTGAGGACGACGGGAAACATTGCAGAATGGTAAAAGGTGCGAAGGTGCGAAGGTAGGAAAGTTTTTCGGCGGAGATGTTCACATTCCCACTTTTTACTTTCCCATCAATCACCTTTCCTCATTGTTCCTCGCGAGGAACAGGTAGATCAGATTGCCAAGTGCGGCCACGAAGGCGGCGACATAGGTGAGGGCGGCCGCATTCAGGACGGCATTCAAGCCGGCGGCTTCCTCCCCGGGGCGGGTGATCCCCATCTGCTGCAGGATCGCCTTGGCTCGATTGGAAGCGTCGAACTCCACTGGGAGCGTGATAAGCTGGAAGACCATCAGGACCGCGTAGCAGGCGATGCCGAGGTTGATCAGGTGTGTCATGTGGAAGAAGAAGCCGCCCATGATTACGAAGGGGAGGATCTGCGAGGCGAACTGCGTGGCCGGAACGATCTGCATGCGGAGATTGAGCGGGCCGTAGTTGAGCTTGTGCTGCAGCGCGTGGCCGCACTCATGGGCCGCGATGCCGACCGAGGCGATCGAAGCGCCGTTATAGACATCGGTGGAGAGGCAGAGGCGCTTAGCGGAGGGATCGTAATGGTCGCCGAGCATGTCGTTGATCTCCTCGACCCGGACATCGTGGATCCCCGCATCGGCAAGGATGCGCCGCGCGGCATCTGCCCCGGTTACCCCCGAGGCGGCGGGGATCTCCTTATAGGTCTTGAAGGCCGAGGTGACACGGTACTGCGCCCAGAGGCCCAATGCCAAAGGCGCACCGATCAGGAGGATGTAGAGCTCGAAGGTCATGGATGTGACAAATGCATCATATCGGACAGCCGCTAACTGGAAATGTTCAACCTGAAATTTGCATTAAGGAACCGCTGATTAAATCTCCATCGGCTTCGGACAGCGGCTCAATAGCTTGTGTCCCGTTTTTGTGATCAGGGCGACATCCTCATGACGCACCCCTCCCAGCCCTGGGATGTAGAGACCTGGCTCAATGGTGAAGACCTGTCCTGCCTTGAGCTTTGCCGCACCGAAACGGGGAGCCTCGTGCAGTTCGAGTCCGAGGCCGTGACCGGTTCCGTGGAAAAATCCGCTCCAACGACCTCCCGATCCATCCTTGCCGACCCCTACTCTTTCTGTGGGATACCCGTTGTCGGCAAAGAATTGAGTCACCTCTCTGTGAATGACACCTCCATCCGCTCCTGAACGCAGAGTTCCGAGCGCTAGCTTCTGACCCAGCAGGCAGATCTCCCAGAGACGCGTCTGGGCCTCAGTGGCTTTCCCCCTCACCACGGTCCTAGTCAGATCGCCATAATAGCCGCTTGCGGACGCCCTGGGAAAAAGATCCAGAATGATCAGCTGATGGGCCTTTAATGGGCCATGACCCCTCTCGTGGGGATCACAGGCTTGCTCACCGCAGGCCACGATCGAGTTTCCTGCCGGAATCCCGCCAGCCCTCAGGATCGTTGACTCAATTTCTATTCTCAGACGCTCGGCGGTGAGAGTGTTGCCCCCCCAGCGGAGAATATTTCGGGGACCAATGCTGGATGCTCGGAGTACTTCAAAAGCCCTCTTCATGCCCTCCTCGGTGATCCGGGTGGCACAGGTCATAAGACGGACTTCCTCAGCGGTCTTGATTTGACGTTCGGGACGGAACATCCCGTCGACTGGGGTTACCTTGATACCTTCGTTCTCCAGTTCACGGGCGAGTCCCATCGGAAAATCTGTGGGAACAAGCGGGCGACTCCCTCCGCGCGCTTTCAGAAAGCTCGCAGTCACCTCGGCGATCGAAGGCTTTCGACCAAGGCCCTTTTCCAAGCTCGCCGACAACTCACTCAGCGAGACCACCTCGTCCACGGTCGCCTGGCGTCTCCCTCGATCGAACTCGAGATCACTAAGCAGTATTGCTGTGCGTCCCCGACTCTCTAGGTAGACAAACGGATCAGGCGCCCTGAATCCCGTGGAATGCAGCATGTCGGCTCCCGACTCGCTCTCGGAGATGATCAGGCGGGTAGGCGCTTTTTTCTGCGCAGGTTTTGCTGTGGACTTTGTTGCCATCGGTTATCCTTGCGAAACACTGATTAAATCGCAACGAGGCCGTTGCGGAAAGCCGTAACGGATCCGAATCAACGGCCGGGCTAGCCATAGGCGTAGGTAAAACGGCTTCCCTCGCCGTGATGTCACCCTCTCCGAAAACCAGAAAGGAGGGTCCGGCGGGGAGAGATCTTAAAAAAGATCTTGCACAGTCACAGATTTTCCATACGCTCTCCCGTCCCTATGGCAAAGACTTCATGGCTTGAAAGAGATAAACGCAAACGCGAGACCGTCGCTAAGTGGGCGGAACTCCGTGCCGAGCTCAAGGCAAAGAAAGATTATATCGGCCTCAGCCAGCTTCCCCGCAATGCGAGCCCTGTCCGTCTCGTCAATCGCTGCCAGATCTCGGGACGTCGCCGCGCCTTCCTGCGCCGCTTCAAGCTCTCGCGTATCACCTTCCGCGAATTGGCCACCAACGGAATGATTCCGGGCGTGACCAAGTCGAGCTGGTAATTCAAATCCGTTTTACCCTCTCTCGAGAGGGTATCGTTGAATTGATCAAGAAGAGTATGAATCCCAAAATGCTTTCACAGGATTCTATCGCTTCAACCCCCGCGTGCATCGGTTCTTGCCGTCTCGGTAACTGAGATCTCCCATGATGTTCGTCCCTGCCATTCTGGCGGTGGCGGCAGGGGATCCCTCCCATCTGCCAGCCATCCTCCCCCCGGCCTCCCAATGGGAATCCGGTGAGATGATTTTCCTGCGACTGCTGGTTCTTTTTGTCTTGGTCCTGCTGAACGGTTTTTTCGTCGCCTCCGAGCTGGCCATCGTCAAGATCCGCGGCAGCCAGCTCGACACACTGATCGAGCAGGGAGATGCCCGCGCCAAGCTGACCAAGCATATCACCATGCATCTGGAGGCCTACATTTCCGCCACCCAGCTCGGCATTACCCTGGCGAGTCTAGGCCTGGGTTGGTTGGGTGAGCCTTTCCTCGCGCACATGATCGAGCCGGCATTCCATCTTGCTGGCATCAACGCGCCCGCCGTGGTTACGACCGTTTCCTTCATCCTGGCCTTCTCACTGATCACCTTCCTCCACATCGTGCTTGGAGAACTGGCACCCAAGTCGCTGGCCATCCGGAAGCCTGTCGAGCTGGCTCTCTGGCTCAGCCCGCCGCTCAGTCTCTTTTACACACTCTTCCGGCCGATCATCGGCTTTCTCAACCGCTCAGCGAATTTCCTGCTAAGACACGTTTTCAAGGTCGAACCACCGGAGGATTCAGAACGCGCTCTCACCAACGAAGAGCTGCGGGTGATCCTGACAGAGAGCCGCGAAGCCGAAGAGGTTTCTATTCTTGGCGAGCAGCTGGCCGTTAATGCCTTGGATCTACGCCACCGGGTGGTGCGTGATATCATGACCCCCCGCAGCGATGTTGTCCTGCTGGATCTGGAAGAGCCGTTCGACGCAGAACTGAAAAAAGCCATCGACTCGCGCCACACTCGCTTCCCGCTTTGCGATGGAGCACTAGACGACTCGGTCGGCTTAGTCCACATCAAGGATCTGCTCCGCATGGTCCACTCCGAAAAAAAGGACCTGAAGGGCATCCAAAGGCCCATCCATCATGTCTCCGAAATGATGCCTCTCGAGAAGCTCCTGAACTATTTCCTAGGAAAGCATGCCCATCTAGCCATTGCCGTCGATGAATACGGTGGAGCGGTCGGCATCGTCACACTAGACAATGTCCTTGAGGAACTTGTCGGCTCCATCCATGACGAGTTCGATACTCAAGAGGAGGAGATCACGAATATCCGCGACGGGGAATTCAACGCGGAGGGAACCTTAGCCCTGCATGATCTGGCGGAAGAGGCAGATCTTAAATTTGAGGAGACGGAAGTCAGCACTATCGGCGGCTATGTGACTCAGATGCTGGGACATCTACCCGTGCGCGGTGAAAGCGTGCAGATCGGCGACTTTGTGGTCACTGTGACCGAAACAGACGGTCGCCGTATCCTGATGCTGAATTTTAAGCGTCCCGTCCACCCTCCGGTCAAAGAATAAGCATTCGGGATTTTCTTACCCGTAACTCAAATAAAGTCCTGCCCGTTAGACGGATAGTTTCGTCTTAAGTATTTTCCCGCAGAGGAGCAGTGGCGCAGAGTTTTTTGGCATGAATCAATGGATGAACGAGACATCTGCCTACATTCCAATAATTCGATAGAAGGGTTTTTGCGAAAATTTCCACTGTCTGAATTGGGTCAGGCATTCTCACAATACGCAATACGCCGTTTCCCAGAGCCCATTGTTGTTTAACTCTGCGCCCCTGCGCCTCTGCGGGAGAATTATCTTTGTTATTTCAGGTAAAATAAATCGACATTGCTCTAGCTAACCTTGGGTGTGGAGGCTGGCAAGGATTGGGATTTTGGAGCACGGTGTTTCGATTTCGGTATCGGCGAGGGAAGAGGCACCGGCTCGTTGTCCCCGGGCTTAGTAAGCAGCAACAGCTCTTCGGCTGCGATGCAGGTCCTAGCCGAAACAATCCCATTGACCGCCTTGCCATCACGCGATGTGAAGCCATCGTAGTTGTTGATGCTGGAAACCTGAGCGATGACGTTGCCCTCGGCATCGGTCACCGCTCCACCGCTGGAGCCGGGGCAGTATTCAGCCGTCACCTCGACATGAAGAGCAGGCTGATGCTTCTCATCGTAGCGTTCGCGACTGATTCTGGCCACCTGTCCGCCAGTGAACATATAGGAAAATCCGTCCGGATGACTCATGCACCAGATCGGCTCACCCGGACGCACTCCACCACGAAGCGGTAGTGCAGGAAGCGTTAGTCCGGGAACCCTGATCAGGCAGGTGTCGGCGCGGTCACTGGAGGCGATCATCTCGGTGACAGGAAAGACCTTTCCATCCTCCGTCACCGCCACGGCCTGCGCTTCACGCATCATGGTTGGATCGATCGTCATCACATGCAGTGACGTGGAGAGGGTCTCGGGCGCTATGGCAAAGGCCGTGGCGCCGATCATGAAACGCCACTTGTTCGAGTGGGGCTCTTGGTAGCGCAACCCCATGGCGACCGTACTGTGGCGGAGTGTTTCCGCTAGCTCCGTGGGTGCGCGAGGGCTCTCAGCCACTGCGGGAAGGGCCAACTCGGCACGACTCTTAGGCAGGCTCTTAGCAAGCTGAGTGTAGGTGACAAGTTTGCCCTCCTTTGCAAGCTGATCGGCCATCTTGCCGGCACCACTCTCAAAATGCTCATCCTCGACGATATAGCGAGGATCCTTCGTTGGAGCAGCAGTGGCCGCATTCGTAGCGTTCTGATCCTGACCAAGCAATCCCACGCAGAGCAGGAGGAAAGGGAGCAGTGATTTCACAAGTTGCCGGTCAGTCGACCAGCTGGTACCAGTTGTTCCTGCGGCGCGGAGTGTATCCGGCCTCGCGGATGAGCGTCTCGATCTCCTGTGACTCGAGGCGAAAACTGGTGCCGGCCTTGCTCACGACATTCTCTTCCATCATGACACTGCCGAAGTCGTTCGCTCCGTAGCGAAGCGCCACCTGGCCGATCTTGGGTCCCTGGGTGACCCAGGAACTTTGCACATTGGTAATATTGTCTAGGAAGATGCGGGAGAGGGCCTGCATCCGGAGATATTCCGCGGAGCCGACCGGTTCGGCCCGGAGCTTCGTGTTGTCGGGCTGGAAGGTCCAGCAGATGAAAGCCGTGAAGCCGCCCGTCTCGTCCTGCTGGGTACGGAGACGTCCGAGATGCTCGATCCGGTCCTGGAGCGTCTCAACATGGCCAAACATCATCGTGGCGCTCGAACTCAGGCCCATGTTATGCGCGATCTCCATTACCTTGAGCCACTGGTCGCTGTTGGCCTTGAGCGGGGCAATGCGGTTGCGGACGCTGTCGACCAGAATCTCGCCTCCCCCTCCGGGGATCGAACCGAGGCCCGCCTGCTTGAAGAGGCGGATGACTTCCTCGAGTGGCATCTTGAAGACTTCGGCAAAATGGTTGAATTCCGGGGGGCTGAATCCATGGATGTTCACGTGGGGATACTTCTCCCGGATATGGGAGAGCAGATCGATGTACCAATCAATCGTAAGAGAGGGATGATGACCCCCTTGCATTAGGATCTGAATGCCTCCTGCGGCCGTGAGTTCGTCCAGCTTCTGGTCGATCTCCTCATGGGTGATCACATAGGAGTCAGAATCCTTTTCGGTTCGGTAAAAAGCGCAAAACTTGCAATAAACATTGCAGATGTTCGTGTAGTTGATGTTTCGGTCGATGATGTAGGTCACCACATCATTCCCCGCTCCGTCATAGGCCTCCGTCAGCGCGAGCTTTCTGCGGTGATCGGCCAATGCACCAAGTTCCTCCAGTGGTAGACGATAGAGCTCCAGAGCATCGTCGGGCGAAATGCGCTCCCTCTCGATGACTCGTTCGATCAATGTCTCGAATTCGGTAGCCGTGGCGCTCATGCAAATTCACCCTACTTCGCCGCCACGGCCATGAAAAGCCCGAGATTCCACCGTCATCGAAGGGAAGCGCTGACTACATCGCATAGAGGCCGTTGCGGGAAGCCGTAGCGGATGCGAAGCAGCGACTGGGTAAGCTATTGGCCGCAGAAGCAAGCCGTCCCAATAGATTTTTTGGCGCGCATCCCCACGCGGGCTGTAAGCGCGAAGCCAACACAGCCTCCGGTTCTATTATCTCCGCAACCCATTGGGCTGAAACTATTTGGCCGTTTTCCTGCGTTGCTTGCTTGGGCAAGACCGCAAGGGTATTGCCTCTGCGCTGCACGCCTTGGAAAACAATCAAATGCTCTTCAGCGGCCATCATGGGATTTATTCAGTGCTTCCCTAGAGTTGCGTCGTGGAAACCGCGCTGAAATCCGTCCCGAGATTTTTCTCGAGCGCGGTGATGGCCTGCTCGAGCACGCTGTAGATCTTGGCACGGTCGGCCCCGTTGCCAAGGTCAAGTACAGCTGTTGCCATGAGGCCGGAGGCAGTGAGCGCGCTCTGGTAGGCAGTTTGCGCCTGGGCGGCCGGGATAGCTCCGTAGATGCCAGCGGCGTTCACGTACCCCAGCTTCTGGAAGATGTTCGTGAAAAGTGTCCCGAGCGACCCCATGTTCACCGCCACATGGTTGGAAGATGTGGTGGTCACCGAGATGTTCGTGGAACTAGGGGTGGGGATATTGTAGAGCTGATCCAGATACCCACGTACCTGAAAGGGGTACTGGGCGTAGGAGTCTCCTCCCCAAGCGTTGGTGAAGGAATTCATCGCCGTGACGGTGGCTGCAGTCGCGCTCTGGCATGTCTTGGAGGAGGCGGTCAACAGAGGCCCGTAGTAGCCCTGATTGTAGGCTTGGTTAAGCAGGATTTCGAGCGGGCTGTTCTCCAGTCCCGTGAAGCTCTGAAGGGAACTATCGAAGTAGGGCTGCCACTGCGGCGTCCAGCCGTGGGAGATTGCACTCCAGGGATGCGTGAGATCTGTCCCGCCGACGTACTGGAGTGCCATGTAGTCGTTGAAGTGGAAGTAGGCGCAGAGCATCGGGCCGAAATAGAGGTCGTTGAAGCTCGCGGGGGTAGGCTTGGAATTCTGCGTCGCAGCTCCCGCCATGGTATAGCCGATATTCTTCTGGAGAGCGGCGTAGTTGATCAGGGAAAAGCCAGCCGGGGCGTAGCTTCCTGCCACCATGTCAGCGCCGTAGTTGTTGATCTGGTAGGGGCCGCCTTGGCCTGCGCCCATGACGGGGGCTTGGAGAGGAGAGGGGGCAAGCTGAGTGCTCCCCTTGGTGTAGTATTCGGTGGCGATGTTCTCCTGAAGGAGTTGGCCGAGGATCGATCCGTAGAGGTAATCCTTATTGAAAAGGATACCGGGCGTGGCCTTCTGGATGAGGTGGCCGTACATGACCCCTGCGGTGAGGTTTGAGAGGATCAGATCCGTGTAGGTGTCGCCATCAAGAACCATCGAGTCTTGGGGAGTAGTCGGGCTGGTTCCGTAGTAGTAGTGGAACCCAATTGAGCCCGTGGTTACCACGCTACCCGTGGATGGGGTTGGCGAGGGAACAGGCGTGGGAGAAGCGCCCGGTGTCGGACTCGGCACGGGCGTAGGAGTGGCGATGGGCGTGGGAGCGGGTGTAGGCAGGGGATTGACACTTCCCGATCCGAACAGGGTCACTGCTGTCGATCCGATGCTCGATGGAACTGCGGAGTTTACCCTGGCGCCGGTGGGGCCGGTCAGCGCAACGGGGTTCGTCAACAGCAGATTCCAGACCATGAGCCCATCCTGGGCATTGACGGAATTGCCCATAATGTAACGGGCGGAACGCTCGACGGAGTAAGGGGCGTTGAGCACCTTGCCGTATTGATCGAGCTGGATCACCGTCCCGGCCTGGTAGGCGTCGGTGTTGTTCACGACCAGGATCGCGCCGCCCCATGCCTCGTTTGGAATTTCCAGTCCAATCGTCACGACGGTCGTATTGGGGACAAGCTTGCGATACTGGTCGTAGGCTACGAGAGGATCGTAGTGCTGGTAGCCTGCGTCATAGGCCATCACGCTCACGATATCCAATAGGGAGCCGATCTGACGTCCTACGTAGGCACCAGAGGAAACGGTCTTGGCGAAGGTCAGGCGTTCACGGCCAGCCGATCCACCCCAATAGGAGATCTGAGTGGGCGCAGAGGGATTGGGCACCTGTGCCGTGTAGTCGGCACCTGTTGACCAGGCGGCGAGTGCCAGTTGACGCGAGCGACCGTCGGATTTGTTGGCCTGATCGATTGCCTCCCTCATGGCCTGAATGGCCTGAGCGTAGCTGGTGACATTTGCGCTGTCGGCACCGTTGACTTCGAAATCGACGTCAAGGCCGTCGAGTTTCAGATCGACCATGATCCTGGAGAGGGCGTCTCGGATGGGTGCCGTGGAGGCTCCGGCCGTTTTGCCTGCCTCGGCGGCAAGACCGCTCCAGGAGTTGTAGGTTGCTCCGCCCACCGAGAGCAGAACTTGTTGGCCCTTCTGGTGAAGGATCCGGATCGCTTGGGCAACATCCGCAGGTGCCGAGGAGAACTGGATGCCGGTTCCCGTCCAGGTGTTGGCGGCGATACCCGACCAGCTGAAGTTGGGCTGGGCGAAGGCGAGGCAGATGTCGGTATAGGGTGTCTGGCTGGTGGCGGCAAGTTTGCTGGCCGCAACCAACTGGGCGTCGGTCATCGGGGTACCGCTGTATCCGGCGTAATAGTAGTAAGGGTCGGACCAGCTTGGGAAGTAGCCGATGAGGTGACGGGCCGAGAGCGCATTGGTTGAGGGGGATGGTATGGGGGTTGCCGTAGGAGCCGGCATGGGCGTTGGAACAGGGGTCGCCGATGGTGCGGGGACGGGGGTTGCAGAAGGGGCTGGCGTTGGCGTGGCTGTAGGTGAAGGAGCGGGTGTCGCGGTGGGGCTAGGTGTCGGTGTGGCTGTTGGCTTAGGGGTCGCCGTTGGCTTGGGAGTTGCCGTTGGCGTTGGCGTTGGCTTAGGGGTGGCTGTCGGGGAGGGAGTTGGTGTCGGAGTTGGTGTCGTGCCGGGGAGAATCACACTGAGAGGGACCTGCGTGCCGTTAACTGTCAACTTGGCGGGCGTGGTCGGATTTGTGGCTATTGCATTGAATTGAAAACCGACTGAGACTGATCCCTTGGCTGGAATCACAGCGGTCCAAGAGGCTGGTTGGATGGCGTACCCGCCGGTGATTGCGGTAGCTGTTCCATTCCAAGCACTGGAGACTTGGTCGGGTGTGGAAAGATTAGCGCTCCAGTTGGTGACGCTTGTGGAGTCGGGATTGCTCAGGACCAGATTCGCAATATAGCCGCCACTCCAGGCCGAAGTGACTTGGAAGGTTCCGGTGACAGCGGCGTTGGCTGGAGGGATAGCAACCATGGCGGCGGTGAGAAGGGCGAGGAATGTTGTTTTCATGATGTTCTAATGCTTTTGCTTAGTTGGTCATGATCTAACCCCAATCTGTTCAAAAAATAATCGCCGGCAGATGCCATGATGGTCAGCAAGTACAATCAGCAAAACGCGAGGCATCGTAAAAGATGAGCCCTGCTTTGCTTGCCAGCATTGAAGCGAAGCATTTTGTAAATCTGTTCAAAACCAAAGCCAAGTAAACCAAACCATTATCGCCTGCGCCTTGGAATGCTATCGGATCGCCTATGGTTCTTATCCGGCCTCACTGGACGTTCTGGTGCCGCAGTATCTAGCCAAGCTTCCGAACTCCCCGATCACCGGAAAGCCGATGAACTACTCGCTGAAACCCGACGGCACCTTCCTTCTCTGATCATCCGGATGGAATCTGAAATCGCTCGGCGGCAGACCCAGCGAATTCAAGGGTGACGGCGACATCGTCATGGGCCAACCGATGCCGAACAAGCAAATGTCTTAACCCTCATTACAAAAACCTTTTTCTGTCTTTTTGCGTCGAGACACGTCTCAGGGATTTTCGATGCAGGAGCAGGCGCGGCCAATGGTCTCGGTGTCCGGAGCGAAAAACTCCTGCTGCAGGGCCTAAAATTGCGCTGGCCTGCATCCTTGTCCTGAACACATGATCTTGCCTTATGACTACCCCCGCCCCCTTTGCCAAAGGAACAGCCGAACACGTTCTTCTCCCCGGGATGGCGAACCGCCACGGACTCATCGCCGGGGCCACCGGCACGGGAAAAACCGTCACCCTGCGTGTCCTTGCGGAGCGTTTCAGCAGCATGGGCGTTCCTGTCTTTCTGGCTGATGTTAAAGGGGATGTCTCGGGCATCGGTCAACCCGGGGAGAGCAGCCCCCACATCGACCAGCGCAGGAAGGAAGTAGGGATGCCGGATTTCTCGTTCGAAAATTTTCCCGTCCGTTTCTGGGATATTTTCGGCGAGCAAGGTCATCCGGTCAGGGCCACCGTCTCGGAAATGGGTCCACTCCTCATGGGCCGGCTTCTCGACCTCAATGAGGTGCAGGGGGGCGTCCTGAACATTGTTTTCAAGATCGCCGATGATCAGAAGTTGCTGCTTCTCGACCTCAAGGATCTGCGAGCAATGCTGACCCATGTCGCGGAGAATGCCGCCAAGTACCAGGCCAACTATGGGAATGTCTCGGCGGCAAGCGTGGGTGCGATCCAGCGGGGACTGCTCGCCCTAGAATCTCAGGGAGGAGACAGGTTTTTCGGCGAACCGGCACTCGATCTGGATGATCTGATTCAGACCGACCGAGGCAAGGGAGTGATCAACCTTCTCGCGGCCGACAAGCTGATCAACTCGCCCAATCTCTACGCCACCTTCCTGCTCTGGCTCATGTCGGAACTCTTCGAGCGCCTCCCCGAGGCGGGTGACCTGGAGAAACCCAAGATCGCTTTCTTCTTTGATGAAGCGCACCTGCTCTTCAACGAAGCGCCCCCGTTCCTCCAGCAAAAGATCGAGCAGGTAGTCCGCCTGATCCGCTCCAAGGGAGTCGGCATTTACTTCGTGACGCAGAGCCCCCTCGACATCCCCGAGACGGTACTCGGTCAACTCGGCAACAGGGTGCAGCACGCCCTGCGAGCATTCACCCCGCGCGACCAGAAGGCAGTGAAGACGGCCGCCGAGACGTTTCGTCCCAATCCGAAACTCGATACCGCCGCGGCGATCATGGAACTCGGCGTGGGGGAGGCCCTTGTCTCGACCTTAGACGAGAAAGGGATTCCCGAGATCGTCGACCGCTGCCTGATTTATCCACCCTCCTCTCGATTGACTCCGTTGACTTCGGAGGAACGCACCGCGGCAATCAAGTCATGCGATCTTTACGGTCATTATGAGGCGACCTTGGATCGCGAGTCGGCCTATGAGCTCCTGCAGACCAGGGCTGCGGTGACCACTCCCGAC
>CAIXGT010000162.1 GCA_903919105.1 uncultured Spartobacteria bacterium
GGAGTCCATTTGTGATTGATGGCGTAGAAGGCTGGCGAGAGCACCTTGATGCAGGAGTATCCCACCAGACCGATCGCGTAGTATTGAAGCGCTTCGGCAGTATGAAGCGTATCGGCATCCAGGAACTTTCCTCGTTGGTAGATCAGGGCAATAATCGGTTGAGCCAGCACGATCAGTCCGACGGCGGCAGGTAGTGTCAGAAAGACCGCCAGACGCATTGCCTTGGCAAGAGTCGATCGGAACCGTCCCATCTCACCCAAGACAGCGGCCCTTGAGATCACGGGCAGCGTCACCGTCGCGACAGCCACCCCGAAGACACCCAGCGGTAGTTGCATCAGGCGGAAGGCGTAGGAGAGCCAGCTGATAGGACCATTCCCCAGATAGGAGGCAAAGATGCTGTTGACCATGACGTTGATCTGAACCGCACTGGCGGCGATCACGGCCGGGAGCATGAGGAGGAGGACCTGACGGACACCGGGATCCCTCCAATTGAAATCCAGGACAAACCGAAACCCTGCCTTGTAGAGACCCGGCAACTGCACACCGAGTTGAAGAAGCCCTCCGAGCAACGTTCCCAAGGCCAGACCGATCAGGGAACGTTCCCCGAAATGAGGGTCGATCCACCATCCGAAAACCACCCCTCCGGCAATCGATCCGATATTAAAGAAGCTGGAAGCAAGGGCCGGGACCGTGAAGCGGTTGGTGGCGTTCAGCATCCCCATCACCAAGGCGGCCAGAGAGACCAGCAGGATGAAGGGATACATGATCCGCGTCAGCTCGATCGTCAGGGCAGCTTTTTCCGCAGGGAAGCCCGGTGCCAGAAATCCGATGAATTGAGCCGCAAAGATCACCCCGAGGAGAGAAACCAGACTCATGAAGACCGTGGTCAGAGTTGCCATCTTGGAGGCCAGCTTCCAAGCCGACCCCTCACCCTCTGTGGCGATTCTCTGCGAAAACACGGTCACAAATGCCGTGGAAAGCGCCCCCTCAGCAAAGAGATCCCGTAGTAAGTTAGGAGCCCTAAATGCAGTCAGAAAGGCATCCATCCCTCGCCCCGCACCGAAAAGTCCGGCAAAAATCAGCTCGCGGCCCAACCCCAGAACCCGGCTCAGCATGACAGCACCGGCGACGACACCAGCGGCCTTGGTATTCAATCCCTCTTTTTTCAGATGATCCTCTTTCATGCGTGCTGGGTTCTAATGGGATTGGGATGAGTGCTGAGATCCAAAGCTGGCACGATTCAAACGATCCATAATGGCCAAACCGATCCCCTCTTCGGGTAGTCGCATGGCATAGATAATGTCCGCTTTACTATTGTCTAGTCTCCTGAGAGCGCCATAGAAATTGGCCGCTGCTTCGCGGAGATCCCCCAAAGGACTCAAGACTTCCACTTGGGAAAAGCGCGTACGAATCTCCGATGAGGGGGTGGTAAAGGCAAGATACCCCGAGTTGGCTCTGGGAATAAATCCATGGATGTCCGAATCTATGAGATGAAGCTCTTTTTTAGGGGCATAATGCCCCGGAAGACTTCCCGGAGTATTCACAATCTCATTCGGGGCAACAACATGACCATATTCTTTCAGTTGATCACCCGTAATAGGGCCTGGCCTCAGGATTTCCAATCCACCTTCCCTAAGAGCCACGATCGTAGATTCCAAACCATGCTCACAGGAACCTCCATCCAGAATTAGATCGATGGATTCACCTAGCTCTAATTGGACATCACGTGCACTTGTTGGGCTAATTCGACCGAATCGATTAGCGCTGGGGGCAGCAAGCGGAGAGCCGATGCCTCGGAGCACCTCCTGAAAGAGTGGATGAGATGTCACCCGGACTGCTACGAACTCAGATCCGGCGGTCACCAGATCGGGAAGCTCGTGTCGCTTAGGCAGCAAAAGCGTCATTGGACCGGGCCAGAAGTTCGCCGCCAATCTTCCTACAAGATTTCTATGATTGTCTGAAGAAAATCGGACAACTCGCTCAAGCCAACCCATTTCTGGGATGTGTACAATCAGAGGATCGCAAAGCGGTCGGCTCTTGGCCTCGAAGATCCGGGCAATCGCCATCGGATCAAAGGCATTGCCAGCCAGTCCGTAGACCGTCTCGGTAGGTAGCCCCACAACGCCTCCTCGCCTCAAGAGTGCCACGGAATCATGGATTCCCTCCTCTCCATGAACAATCCGGGCACTCACATTGAAAAATCTTGGAATATTAGTTACTTAGCGTTTCGCGCGAAGTTTCTTAGGCGCCTTTAGGACACTCTCTTCGGCAGCCTTGGTCTGGTTTTTCCGGAATGCGTCAAGCTTCGCAGAAAGCCCCTGATGGAGCAGGGCTAATTGGGCGATCGCAAAGAGCGCTGCATTCTTGGCCCCGGCCTCACCGATAGCAAAGGTGGCGACAGGAATACCGGCTGGCATCTGGACAATCGAAAGCAAAGAATCAAATCCTTCCATAGTACGGCTCTTCACCGGCACCCCGAGTACGGGCACAGTTGTCTGGGCAGCGATCATGCCGGGAAGATGCGCTGCACCACCAGCGCCCGCGATGATGGCATGAAGTCCCCTGGCCTCGGCTTCCTTGGCATAGGTCGCCATGGCCTCGGGCATCCGGTGCGCGGAAACGACACGGTATTCGCACGGGACGCCGAACTCCTCTAAGAGCGCAACAGCGTGACCCATCGTTTCCCAATCACTCTTACTCCCCATCACGACACCCACCAAGGGTGACGACTTGGTCGCGGCTGCAGGTTTAGATGACTTCGTTTTTTTGGAACTCATCCCCGAAGCGTATTCACCAGAGACGTTTCAATCAACCCGCTTCGGTGGGGGAACGGCGTGTTCGATGGTGTTCTTTTTCCAGACTGACGAGTACCTTTACCCCATGAATTCAAACATCGTCCTGATCGGTTTTATGGGATGCGGAAAGAGCAGCATCGGGCGTCGTCTGGCAAAACGCATGAATTACAGGTTCCTCGACAGCGATGACCTGATCATTGCCCGAGCCCACGGCACAAGCATCAGTGAGCTCTTTACCGAAGAGGGAGAGGAGAGCTTCCGTGAACGGGAGAGTGCCGAACTAAGGGAACTTGTCGACGCCAAGGACATCGTTCTCGCAACTGGCGGTGGAGCCATTCTGCGTGAAGAGAATAGGGCGCTACTGCATCGGATCGGTAGAATTGTCTGGCTGCATGCCGATCCGGAGATCCTCTTTGAACGCGCAAGTCGTAACCGCAAACGCCCACTGCTGAATGTGGAGAATCCACGAAGCGCCTTCAATGCGCTTCTGGAATCGCGCATCCCTATCTACGAGTCCACAGCCGACATTCAAATCGATGCCACGGGGCTTCCCCACGAGCAGACCATCGAGGAGATCATCCGGGCACTTGAGCTTGATGGGGATGAAAAAACGCGGTCTGAACCTTACCGGGGATCCGGAAGTTCCGTTTAAAATTGACGGAGAAACCCCCGTCTTTTAACACTTTTCTTTTCCGAGCGACCCCTACGCCGGCAACCCAACCTCAAACATCATGCCTAATATTGCCATCAACGGGTTCGGCCGCATCGGCCGCCTTGTCTTCCGTGCCATCGTCGAACAGGGACTCCTTGAGAAAGGATACAAAGTCGTCGCCGTCAACGACCTCGTTCCAGCCGACAATCTCGCCTACCTCGTGAAGTACGACTCCACGCAGGGTCTCTTCAAGGGTGAGGTGCACAGCGAAAAATCCTCTCCCGAGGTTGCCGAAGACGACACGCTGGTGGTCAACGGTCACAAGATCAAGTGCCTCGCGGTGAAGGAAGGCCCTGCCGCTCTTCCTTGGAAGGATCTCAATGTCGATGTCGTTATCGAGTCGACAGGCCTCTTCACTGAGGGTGAGAAGGCCAAGGGCCACATCACTGCGGGCGCCAAGAAGGTGATCATCTCAGCACCAGGCAAGAACGAAGACATCACCGTCGTCATGGGCGTCAACGATGACAAACTGGATATCTCCAAGCACCACATCATCTCCAACGCCAGCTGCACCACCAACTGTCTCGCTCCCGTCGTCCATGTTCTCCTGAAGGAAGGATTCGGCGTCGAGGAGGGTCTCATGACCACCGTGCATAGCTACACCGCCACGCAGAAGACCGTCGACGGTCCCTCCAAGAAGGATTGGAAGGGTGGACGCTCCGCAGCCATCAACATTATCCCCTCCACGACCGGAGCCGCCAAAGCCGTTGGCCTTGTCTGCCCCGAGGTGAAGGGCAAGCTCTCAGGCATGTCGTTCCGCGTTCCGACTCCGACCGTTTCCGTCGTCGATCTCACTGTCAAGACCACCAAGTCCACTAGCTACAAGGAGATCTGCGAGGCCATGAAGAAGGCCAGCGAGACCTACCTCAAGGGCATCCTTGGCTACACTGAGGACGAGGTCGTTTCCAGCGACTTCATCCACGACACCCGCTCCAGCATCTTCGATGCTGGCTCCGGCATGGAACTGAACGACAAGTTCTTCAAGCTCGTCTCTTGGTATGACAACGAGTGGGGTTACTCCAACCGCTGCGTCGACCTGCTGAAGAAGATCAGCGTCTAAAAACAAGACCGCTCACGAGGGCAGGAGAAGCAGGTGCATTCCTGACTTTCCTGCCCTCTTTCTTTAAACTTTAAAACCAATTTTCAAACCACCCTCACCTTTCTCTACGACTATGGCCAAAAAAACGATCAAAGACCTCAACCTCACCGGCAAACGTGTCTTCATTCGCGTCGACTTCAATGTTCCTCAGGACAAGCAGACCGGAGAGATTACCAATACCCAGCGCATCACAGCAGCACTTCCGACCATTCAGTACGCTCTCGATCATGGTGCCTCCGTAGTGCTAGCCAGCCACCTGGGCCGCCCGAACGGTGAGCGCGTTGCCAAGTACACGCTTAAGCCCGTCGCCGAGAAACTACTGGAACTGCTGGGCAAGCCGGTGAAGTTCCTTAACGACTGCGTCGGAGCGGAAGTTGAAGCTGAGTGTGCCGCACTCAAGCCGGGCGAAGTCATTCTGCTTGAGAACGTCCGTTTCCATATCGAAGAGGAGGGCAAAGCCAAGGATGCCGAGGGGAACAGCTTGAAGGCTGATCCGGCAAAA
>CAIXGT010000163.1 GCA_903919105.1 uncultured Spartobacteria bacterium
ACGCTCGAATGGCGAAATTGGCAGACGCGCCAGACTTAGGATCTGGTTCCGAAAGGAGTGTGGGTTCAAGTCCCTCTTCGAGCACCATCTTTATCAAACTCTTCACGAGAGAATAAAATCTTGGAATGAATAAGCGACCAACATAGCAGTCATTCAACACATCCAAACTCATGGGACACATGCACAACTCCATCATCGACACGATCGGCCACACTCCTCTCGTGCGCCTTAACCGCATCACCAAGGATCTGCCCGCCACGATTGCCGTGAAATGTGAGTTCTTCAATCCTCTTGGCAGCGTGAAGGATCGTATCGGCGCTGCCATGATTGCCGACGCCGAAGCCCAGGGACTCCTTAAGGAGGGAACCACCATCGTCGAGCCCACCAGCGGCAACACCGGTATCGCTCTGGCCTTTGTGGCAGCGGCCAAGGGCTACAAGCTGATCCTCACGATGCCCGAGACGATGAGCGTCGAACGCCGGACCCTGCTTGCAATGCTGGGAGCCCAGCTTGTTCTCACCCCGGGTTCCGAAGGTATGAAGGGCGCTATCGCACGCGCGGAGCAGATCCTATCAGAGACTCCGAACTCCTGGATGCCGCAGCAGTTCAACAACGCCGCTAACCCTGCCATTCATTCCAAGACAACCGCAGAGGAAATCTGGGAAGATACCGACGGCAAGGTGGATATCCTTGTCTCAGCCGTAGGCACCGGCGGCACGATCACCGGCGTCGCGGAGGCCTTGAAGGCCCGTAAACCAAGCTTCCAGGCTGTCGCCGTCGAGCCCAAGGACTCTCCCGTCATCAGTCAGACAAAGGCCGGCGAACCGGTGAAACCTGGCCCGCACAAGATCCAAGGGACCGGCGCCGGATTCGTCCCGGGCAACCTCCATCTCAACATTGTGGACGAGGTCCTCACGGTCACCAATGACGAGGCCTTCGCCATGGCCCGCCGACTCGCCAAAGAAGAGGGGATTCTTGGAGGCATCAGCTCAGGTGCGAATGTCCATGCCGCAATCGAACTCGCCAAGCGTCCCGAGAATGCTGGCAAGCTGATCGTCACCATCGCCTGCTCGACAGGAGAGCGCTACCTCAGCACCGCACTCGCCGACGAAGCCCGCGCTCAAGTCGGAGGCTAGGCGCCTCAGCCCCTAGGTGGATAGGCTGTAGTCCGTTAGGCTATAAGGTCTCAATCCAGATATAAACCACAGAGACTAAGTCCCGTATTCCTGAAATCCCTTCTAGTTTACTTGATCGTTTTATTTTTCCCTGCTCCTCTTACCCATCAGCCTAACAGCCTTCAGCCCAAACCCCTTTCTTCCATGTCCTCCATCTTTACACCGCCCGAATCCGATCAGGAAATCGCACCTCCTTCCGGAGTTGAATTACTCTGGCTTAATCATCGCGGCACTCTACTCGGCGGACTTGGGGCCCTTGTCGTGATCTTAGTGGTTGCACTCGGCGTGATCATTTCCAACAGATCATCCGAAGAAGCCTCCGAGAATCTACTCTCCGCAGCCACTAATGATACGAGCCTTAATGAGGTGATCTCAAAATACCCCAATTCCCCAGCTGGGGCTGATGCCATGCTTCTGCTGGCGTCTTCCCTGCGGAATGCCGGTAAGTTGGAGGAATCGAACGCCCTCTACTCCCGCTTTGCGGAGACCTATCCCAAGAGCTCTCTGGCCGTTTCTTCCCTCATCGGTCGCGCTTCCAATGCCCGCATTGCCGGAAAGACCGAAGAGGCTCTGAATGCTTATCAGCAGGCTTCATCCGGATTCCCGCAGTCTTACGGAGCACCATTCGCCCTCTTTTCCCAAGCCCGTCTTCTGGCCCAGCAGGGCAAGATGGAGGAGGCTAAGCGCGCGATTCAGGCCCTTGCCAGCCAGTACCCCTACTCCGCCTCCGCACAGACAGCGGGTGCCGGCCCTCGCCAGCCACAGGCGAACTGATACACTACTGAATCTCGCGCGGAGGCAACTTAGGCCGCTCGCGTGGGTGAACCATTAAGTCACCCTAAAAAACTTCTCAAGAAAGGCCGCTCTCCCTATGGGAAGGCGGCCTTCTTTTTTGCCCCCCTAATTGGACTTGAAAGCCCTCTCCAATTTGACGGCACCCGCCTCCCAGCGGTCAGTGCCGCCCTTCCGGGTCCCACTTCGCGGGCTCTACCGCGCGGCTTCCCAGCCGCTTGGTTGATCGCACTTCTCTCCCGAGAAGCTGTGCTCCCGCTCCGCGGCTCTCTCTGAGAGTCTACCGCGCGGCTTCCCAGCCGCTTGGTTCTACGAGATTGCCTCAGGCCTGGAACCTATCGGCAATCTCTTCAGCCGGATAGGTCCAGATCTCGCTAAGAGTTGGGTGGTAATGAGGAATAAGGGCCAGTTGGCCTGCTGTTGCGTTGAAGGCCATCGCCACGACGATCTCATGGATAATTTCCGATCCTTCAGGGCCCACCACCGCGCCTCCGAGAATGCGTCCATCGGCAGCATCAGCTATCAGTTTCACAAACCCGTCAGTCTCTCCCTTCACGATTGATTTGCCATG
>CAIXGT010000164.1 GCA_903919105.1 uncultured Spartobacteria bacterium
AGCTCTTTTGCCCGTTTGGTTCCCTATCTGGTGCTCTTCGCGACTGTGCTCTTCATGATCCAGGGAGTGGTGAGACGGCGGGTTGCTCATCAACTCGTGATGGAGGCGACGCAATCCCAGCCTGTTACATCAGGAAGAAGACATCTGATTATCGCCATGATCTTCCAGTTTATGGTCTCGGTCTATGGAGGATACTTCGGGGCAGGGATCGGAATTCTGATGCTTGCAGCACTCGGCTTCCTTGGTTTTTCCAATATTCATCAGATGAACGCGTTGAAGAACGTGCTCGGTTCCCTGATTAATCTGGTCGCCTCGATCTGGTTTACGGTGAATGGGCTGATCGACTGGCCTCGTATGGTCGTGATGACAGCGGGTGCTGTTGCCGGATATTACATCGGCGCCACTTATTCGCAGCGCCTTTCCCAAGAAAAGGTATGTTACCTCATTACGGCGATCGGCCTGATCATCACCGTCGCGATGTTCTGGAAGCTTCGTTAAGAAACAGAACGATCGGGGCCTGGCGCAAGTAGTCTTGCGATGAGAACATTCACGGTCTTGATAAGGTAGAAAACGACGATTACAGCAAAAAAGAACAGCAGGGTCATTTCTTCTGGTTTTGGATTCATGGCGTCACGGAGTGCCTGACTCATCAAGTGTTCCGGATCGGTGACCACATCCCAGCTATTGAGTCTGTCGATGCGTCCCAGATAAATTCCGAAAGCGCTGAGTGAAATAATCAGAAGTTCAAGGGGTAAGATAAGCCATCCGCAGCGATGTCTGCGAAGAGTCCTCCCCCAGAGCATCATCGGAATCACAAATGACTCCATCCCGATCAGGAAATAGCAAAAGTACTCCAGGAGCAGGAGGCTCATTGCCCAGATGGGAAGAGGGGGCGTGACTCGAACCTTGGCAACGAAGTGGATGACGTCCGTCAAGATATAGGGGGCGTTGGGCAGGAATAGGACCATGATGGCGAGTAGTGGCCACCAGAGGATCCCCGGCATGCTGCTTTTCTTTCGAAAGATAAAGAGTGCGATCACCAACGGAATAAGAGCCAGAAAGAGATCAAGGCCCATGTGGAAGTTGGGTCGGATGATGGCAACAGCCTGCTCGAATGTCTGTTCGATCAGGGTGTGAACCTCGTTGAGTGATTGGGGGATGGTTGTTGTTGGCATGGTTAAAAAATATCAGGGGTGATGCTTAGAGATCCAGGGATTCGACAAACGCCTTGGGTCTTGGCTCATAGAAAGACAGAGCCGCAGTCAGGGTGGCCCTTCTCAATTTGGGAAGCTCCTCGTCTAATATCGCGATCAAATGGTGAGCCGCCTTGTTTGATGGGCCCAGGCGGAGCGTCTTAGCAAGAAGGGTGAAATCCCGTTCCCGGCCGGCCAGTTCGCCCATGAGGCCGAGGTCATGGATTAGATCGTCACCTTTTTCGGGCCAGAACTGGGAGGTAATCCGAATAGAGTACCAGAGCTGTTTTACTATTTTGCGGAAGTTATGGAAAACTTCCGGATCGTCATTGACCTGGCAGAAGTCGAGCAGAGACCGCCCCCTTCGGTAGATGCGGCGGACACGCCGACTCACATCTTTTCCCTGTAGGGGATCTAGGAGCCATTGGTTCAAGAGCTGGAGGGTCTCCTCGAGGGATTCGCGCACTCTCGGGATCTGGCGGATATCGTTTGAGCGGCGCTGTTTGGCGATATCGGCAAGCCCCGCTCTGACTGAGGAGAAACCTTCCGGCATCAGACCTTCCGTTTCCAGCAGGAGATCCAGAGCTTGGACCTGCACCTCTGCATCCCTGAGTGGCCCCAGCCTCATCATGGCATCATGAAGCAGTTCAGAGAGCAGTTTTCGGTGGACGCTTCCCAGTGCAGGGGAAGCGAGTTGGATAACGGCCCTGACCTTTTTTATGGCAGTCCGAGCTTCATGAACCGGATCGGGGGAGACATTGTTCCCGGCAAGTTGGGTGAGTGCCGCTTCAAGATGGAGTCGAGCGATCATTTGGAGTTCCTCTCCGATCGGTTCGTCGAGTCTCAGATGAAGGCGTGGGTTACCTTTTTTTGCGACCTTGGAGGTCCTCTTCCGTGGAAGGGGTGTTTTTTTCACAGCCTGAATACTATTTGGGTGTTTTGTCGCTGTTTAGGCAAGTTCACCCGTTGCCGGGAATTAATCCCCGTCGCTGATTAGGAAGTTCTTGAACTGCCAAGGATCCTCGTGATCGAGTTTCGGGTCATTGTATCCCGGAAAAGCGTTCTTGTAATGCTTGAGAGGCGTCCAGTCTGATGGGAGGGAGAGGAAGTCGCCGAGCCACGGTTTCGCGATGCCGAGCACGTACTCGTGGGGAAGGTCGTCCGGGAGGAGTACTCCCTTATCCGGATTCTCGATCATGTACATGCAGGCGGCGACCACGGAGATCGCGACCTGGATTGTGGTCGCATTCTGATGGGGGACAAGGCGGCGGGATTCCTCGATCGACATGTCCGAGCCGCACCACCAAGCCCCAAGAGGATGTCCCATCAGAAAGGCGCCGAGGATATCGGCTCCACTAATGATCTCGTCAGTCATGATGCGGATTCTGGATTGGAGCTGGTAATCGGTTCCACGCAGCTCGTGAAGGCTTGCGATTGCTGAATCACAGGGGCAGTACGCGTAATGGACGGTAGGGCGGTAGATGGTCTTGTCTCCTTCACGCACCGTGAGTTTCTCAGTGATGCTGAAGGCCTCGCCATGGCGGACAACCATCCCGACGATCCGATGATTCGGCGGGACCCAGCTGTTCACGAAGGTATTCATGCCCATGCGAGCGAGGCAGATCTGGCTCTTGGTGCCATCGGTATGCTCGATCGCAAAGGGCGGCAGTTCCTTCTCGTGGGTTCCCCAGCCGAGTTCCGCCGTGGTGGTGCCCTCCTCGCGGAATCCCTCGACACTCCAGGTGTTGACGAATTCTTCGACCTCCTTGGGTTTATTGGTGATCTGGGTGTCGCGTTCACTGCAATGGATGACCTTAACCCCCAGTTCGTGGGCTAGGTGGTTGAAGCTTTGGCTGCGAACATAGGTGGCGATCCGCTCGGCGGCCTCGCCCGTGAATTTTTTCTCCTCAAGGCAACGGGCCGCGATATCGAGCAGACCCTGCTTGGTGAAGTGACTGATGAGTCCGGGGTTTGCCCCATGCTCAAGGACGGCCGTCGGTCCCGCTTGAGCCCACCCTGCCTTCATTTTACGAAGGTTCATGTGCCGCCAGTAGAGGGTCAGTTCCGTGGGATGTGCCCCTTTGGAGTGCTCGTAGGGATCCCAGAGTTCGACCGAGGTGTTCACGTAGAGTACCCCGTGATCGTGGCACCAGGAGACGATCTCACAGCAGTCGATATTCCAGGCGAGATCGATCAGCAGATCGCCGGAAGAGAGATGTTCGCCCAGAACGCTCGCCAGATTGTCGGAGGTGATCCGTATATTGCGAAAGTGGATACCCTGAGTTGTCCATGGATTGAGAGCCACCTCGTTGGGCTCAAAGTCTAGGATCGTGATCTTGTCCATCGGTGCTTCGATGTGCTTCAGAAGGACGGGCAGAGTGCATCGAGCGACGGCACCGAAGCCGAGAAAAACGATACGATTATTGAAAGGTAGTCTGTTTTGCATTTTTGAATCTTTAAAGTAAGCCGTGTTTTCGGAAAGTCCAACGGCATGAGCATGACGATTTCGTCACGGAGTCCGGACACCCTCTTTCCATTCCCGGTAGGGATGTTGAGAGAGGGAGGAGTTGTAATAGCGCTGGTCGCCGGTCACTTCACGACCTGCCCATCCGGGAAGGGGAACCTCCTGCTCTTCGTCCTTGAGTTCGATTTCCGCGACGGTGAGGCCTTCGTTATTGCCGTGGAAGACATCGATCTCCCAGATATGCCCCTCGTGGGGAATGAGGTGGCGCGTTTTTTCGACCAGCGGGCCGTCGCATAGCGTAAGCATCGCGCGCGCATCCTCGACGGGAATCGCATATTCAAATTCTGCTCGGGAAATACCTCGAACCTCCCCCTTGATTGTGATGAAAGCTTTTTGGCCAGCAATTCTGACACGCACGGTGCGTCCACGCTCCCGGGAAAGGTATCCCTGCACGTAGGCTGTGCCGGTCACGTTTCCCTGCCATTGGTTCTCGTAACCCTCGCGAATGAGGAACTTGCGCTCGATTTCGACTCCCATGCAGTTAGCGTTGCTCTGTTCGTCTGAAAAAGGCAAGGGAGAGCGCAATCTTGGTGAGTTCCCGTTTGAGGAACCGGACGATCAGTGTCATCGTTTTCATCCTTTCTTTCTCATCTATTCTCACAATGTGGATCATCTATGCCGTTGCCGCCTCCGTATGCTGGGGCATGAGTTATGCTGCCAGTTCGGAGATCCTGAAAAAAGGATTCAGTCCCCTCCTCTTTTTTTTCGGTTACTCGCTCTTCTGTACCCTTGGGGCCTCGGTCTCTCTGCTCACCTCGGGTACTCTCCCCAATATCTGGAAGCATGCTGATCTTGAACGCTCCGATTTGGGTTGGTTCGTCTTCTCCATCGCCATCGGGGCGCTCGGTGCCTATCTCACCTACGCCGCGATGTCGGCAAAGAATCCAACACTGGCTTCACTGATCGAGATTTCCTACCCGTTCTTCGTGGTGCTTTTCACCTGGGTTTTCTTCCGTCAATACCAGTTGAACCTCTTTACGATGATCGGGGGCCTGCTTCTCTTGGCCGGTGTTTTCATCATCATTCTCGGGGAACACTGACGCTTGAGTGACGAAACCGTAACCCGCTTTCTCCTACCTTGTTCTGGATTTTGGTGTCGGTTTAGGCACATTATCACGACTCATGTCCGAAGAATCGATTGTCCATGTCTCTGATCTCCGCAAGAGCTTCGGTGATGTCCAGATCCTGAAAGGGGTCGGCTTCGATATGGAGGAGGGGGATCTCGTCTCCATTATCGGTCCCAGTGGATGCGGAAAGTCCACGTTGCTCCGTTGCCTTAATGCTCTCGAGACCATGGACTCCGGAACAATTTCCATGGCAGGGGTGACCTTGCGCCGCTCCGAGGGGGAGACGCGGGTCGATCCAAGATTTCACGATCTGGCCCATGAGCTCCGGCAACGCGTCGGCATGGTCTTCCAACAGTTCAATCTTTTCCCCAACAAGACCATTCTGGAAAACGTGATGCTGGCCCCTTTGGTGGTGAAGGAGGAGCCTCGTGAAGTAGCCGAGGAGAACGCCCTGCGCCAGCTCGACAAGGTTGGGTTGGCCGGTTTTGCCAAGCGTTTTCCCGCCCAGCTTTCCGGGGGTCAGCAGCAGCGTGCGGCCATCGCACGGGCTCTGGCCATGAATCCCAAGGTGATGCTCTATGACGAGCCGACCTCGGCCCTCGATCCGATGCTTGTCGATGAGGTTCTCGCCGTCATGAAGACTCTCGATGCCGAGGGAATGACCCAGATCGTGGTGACCCACGAGATCCGCTACGCGCGGGATGCCTCCGACTACATCATCTACATGGAGGCCGGTGAGATCGTGGAGATCTCCGACGAGGACGAGATCTTCACCAACCCCAAGGATGAGCGAACCCGTCGCTTCCTTCACCGATTCCTATGATGAAGACGCGTTTTTTAGCCCTGCTGTTGTGCCTCGTTCCCTCGCTTCTTGTGGCTGCGGAGAAGGGATCCGAATCCACAGGTGCCACTGGTGTTCCGCTTCTGCGGTGGGCCTCTCAGATCACCAGTAACTCCCCTTTTTCCTTTTACGACAGAAACAATAGGTTGACCGGATTCGAGTACGAAATCATTTGCGGAATAGCCCATCACATGGGGCGCGAGCCAAAGCTCGTCCAAAACAGCTGGGACGGTCTCATTCCGGGACTCGGACGTGGTCTCTACGATTGTGTGATCTGCGGTATCGAGATCACTGCCGACAAGGGGAAGGAAGTGCTCTTCAGTAACCCTTATTACACTACCTACGAGCAGCTTGTCGTTGCCAAGGGAACCCCTCCGGTAGAGTCCCTTCCTGAACTCTCGGGACGCAAAGTCGGAACCATCGACCAGACAGCGGCCCTTAAGATGCTGCAATCCACCCCCAATGTCATTGTCAAGACCTACACTGACGAGGTTCATGCTTATGATGATGTGGTGAACGGCCGTCTCTACGGTGTCCTCTTGGATTTTCCGATTGCCAAGTATTATGCAGCCCCGAATCCGGCGCTCGAGTTCACAGGACCTCCCTTTGGTAAGATCACCTACGGTATTACGGTATCGCGAAGCCGTCCCGAGCTCGTGCAGCAGATCAATGTCGCACTCAAGGAAATGATCGATTCGGGAGAGATGCGCGACATCCTTTCGCGCTGGGGGCTCTGGACTCCCCTGATGGCTTCAGTCTACAACCAGTCCGCCGAACCTTCCCTTCCCGATACCGAATACAGGGCCTTTGCCGCCCAGTTTGATGCGCAAAGCGGGATCCTCGCTCGTTTTCAGCGCATCCTGAACTACTGGCCACTCCTTCTTCAGGGCGCGATCCTGACTCTTGAGATTTCCATCCTCGGTATGGTGATCGCCGTCGTCCTGGGATTCCTTCTTGCTCTGATGAGGGTATATGGACCATTTCCCTTAAGGCAGATTTCCACACTCTACATCGAGGTGATCCGTGGAACACCCCTTCTTATCCAACTATTCATCATCTTCTACGGTCTTCCAAACATCGGCATCAAGCTCCAGCCCTTCTTGGCAGGTCTGCTCGGATTGGGACTGAACTACGCCGCATACGAGGCGGAGAACTATCGCGCAGGATTGCTCGCGATCCCGAAGGGCCAAATGGAAGCCGCCCGGGCGCTTGGAATGACTCATCATCAAGGACTCCGTCATGTGGTCATTCCTCAGGCGTTCAGGCTCGTATTACCGCCGGTTACCAATGATTTTATCTCCCTACTCAAGGACTCTTCGCTAGTTTCCGCAGTGACCTTGATCGATCTTACCGGGGCGTATAACAGGATTTCCACGCAGACATTCGACTATTTCGGTACCGGCATCACGGTCGCCGCTCTTTATCTCTTGATCGGACTCCCGTTTGTGCGATTGGCAGGTATGATGGAATCTCGACTTACGACCGATAGGCGCACTCCTGAGCAAAAACCCTCTTTTTGGTTAGGACTTGGTGCCTGACATGCCCCACGAAAGTCAGCTCCTATCCTGGAGTCGCCGTGAATTTGTCACGGGTCTTGGGGCGTTCTTTGCTTCCCAGCTTCTGCTGCCGAGCGTTCTGGGTGGAGTTGAGCTTCCGGCGGGCTTAAAGCCGATTCGGCTTGGATTTCTGACCGACTGCCATGCCATGGACGAGCATGACGCTCCGGCGTGGCTCGACAATACGGCTGAACTGATGAACTCCCTCAAGCCCGATCTCATCATCGGGGGAGGGGATTTCGTTCATGGGGGATTTCACTCACTGGGCAAGGTCATGGAACATCGTTGGGGGCTGGCTGATACTTGTCTTAAGAAACTTAAGACAAGGCTTGAGCCGATCATAGGCAACCATGACTTCTACGAACCGCTCCAGGCTGATGGTTCGCCTTCGCAGGGAGATCCTCGCTGGCGCTGGCGCAAGTATTTCGGTTTGGAGCATACC
>CAIXGT010000165.1 GCA_903919105.1 uncultured Spartobacteria bacterium
AAAGCCCAGGGCACCCCGGTAAGCGCGGAACAGCTCTCCGCAGAGCTAGGCGTCCCGGTCATCCCCGTACAGGCAACACGGAAGGAGACGCTTCTGGCCCTTCGCCTAGCCCTTAGCCGCGCCGAGGTGCCACACAGTGCTTGGATGCCACATCTGCCCTCTCAGCTTACCAAGGCTACGGATGCAGTGGCTGCACAATGGCCGACGGCCGGAAAGATTAACCAAGATCATCGCAAGACGCGCGATCCGAAGCACCCACTCGATCCATTGATCCGGATGAAGGCATCGATCCTAGTCTCTGCCGCTGAGGCCGAAATGCCCGCGCTAGCACTCGAGCTGGGAGCCGGGGATGCCCTGAGTATGGTTCTATCGGAGCGGGCCACGCTGGACCGTGAGTTGCAAGGATGGAGGGAGAAGCTGGTCGCCGCCCGCTATGATGGGATTGAAGAGCTCTGCCATGCCGCGCAGGGCGGGACACATGATGTCAGCGACAGGCTCACACAACGACTCGATGACCTGCTCACGCACCGACTCTGGGGTTGGATCTTTTTCCTGGGGGCGATGACGCTGATGTTCGTTTCGATCTTCACGATCGCCCAGTATCCGATGGACTGGATCGATGTGGGATTCGACAAGCTTTCGGAATGGGTCCAGGGGATGATGCCGGCCGGAGATCTCAGGGATCTGCTCACCGATGGTGTGCTGGCAGGCGTGGGTGGCGTCGTTATTTTTCTGCCGCAGATCCTGATTCTCTTCTTTTTTATCGGCCTGCTGGAGGACACGGGCTACATGGCGCGCGCTGCCTTTCTTATGGACCGCGTGATGAGCAAGGTCGGCCTCCACGGGAAGTCGTTCATCCCGTTGCTCAGCTCCTACGCTTGCGCGATTCCCGGCATCATGTCGACCCGCACCATTGAGAATCCTAAGGACCGCCTGGTTACGATCCTCGTGGCGCCTCTCATGAGTTGCTCGGCAAGACTTCCGGTCTACGCCCTAATGATCGCGGCGCTCTGGCCTAGTGGAACAGGTTCCGTCTGGACCAAGGGGGCGCTTATGATGGGGCTCTACTTGCTCGGTACCGTAGCAGCGCTCTTCTTTGCGTGGCTCTTTAAGAAAACAATTCTCAAAGGAGAGACGCCGCTTTTCCTGATGGAGCTTCCTCCCTACCGTCTACCCGCGCTCCACCAGATCGTCTCACAGATGTTCCAGCGGGCGGGGATCTTCCTGAAACGCGCCGGCACCGTGATACTCGGCATCTCGATCATTCTCTGGTTTTTAGCCAGCTTCCCGAAGATGCATGTCTCCGAGGGAACGGCTGAACCGCATGAGCCCTCTAAGACAGAGCAACTCCAACAGAGCTTTGCGGGTCATATCGGACGGACTCTGGAGCCTGCGTTAGCACCACTTGGCATGGATTGGAAGATCGGCATCGGGCTCGTGGCCGCGCAGGCTGCCCGCGAGGTCTTTGTCGGCACGATGTCGGTCGTCTATAACGTCGAGCGGAAGAAAGGCGATGCCCCCGACATGCTGGGAGAGACCCTGCGCAAGCAGCAGCGACCGGACGGCACACCCGTCTTTTCCCCGCTGACGTGCCTCTCCATCCTTATCTTCTTTGTCTTCTCCATGCAGTGTGTCAGCACGCT
>CAIXGT010000166.1 GCA_903919105.1 uncultured Spartobacteria bacterium
AAAGCCCACTCCCATGCCCGTCATCGCCAAAGGACTCGAAGGTATCGTCGCCAACTCCACCACCCTCAGCGATGTGCGAGGAGAAGAGGGCATCCTCATTTACTCCGGATACAACATCGACGAACTTGCCGGCAAGGTAAGCTACGAGGAGGTTGTCTACCTACTCTGGCAAGGTGAACTTCCAAACAAGACACAGCTTGAGTCTCTCCATGAGGAACTTGGATCACAGCGCGAGCTGCCTCAAGGCCTCATCGACTTCATTAAGTCCGCCCCCAAGGATGCAAATCCCATGGATGTGATTCGCACCGGCGTTTCCATGCTGGGTCTCTACGACAAGGTCCCAAACGGCGACATCGATCCGGAAAACAATCGGCACCGCGCCGTCTCGATCACCGCCAAAATCGGGGTGATAGCCGCCTATTATCATCGCGCACGTCTCGGTCAGGATCTCCCTCCTGTCCGCAAGGATCTTGGAGAGGCCGCCCACTTCCTCTATCTCCTGAATGGCGTTGAGCCCACCGCCGAGGCCGCCAAGACTCTCGACGTTGCCTATGTCCTCCATGCCGATCACGGCATGAACGCCTCTACCTTCTCCGCCCGCGTCACGATCGCCACTCTCAGCGACATCTACTCCGCCGTCACCTCCGCTATCGGAACCCTCAAGGGGCCTCTCCATGGCGGTGCCAACGAAGGTGTCATTCACATGCTTCAGGAGATCGGCGACGAGACCAAGGTCAACGCCTGGGTCGAGCAGGCCATCGCCACCAAGAAGAAGGTCATGGGAATCGGTCACCGCGTCTACAAGACCCTCGACCCACGTGCCCCTCACCTCCGCTCCATGGCGGTCCAACTCTGCGAGCAACTCGGCGAAGGAAAGTGGATCCGGATGTCTGAGCGCATCGCCGAACTCATGAAGGAGCACAAGGGACTCAACGCCAATGTCGATTTCTACTCGGCCACTGTTTACTACTCGCTTGGTCTGCCGACCGATATGTTCACCCCGATCTTCGCAATCTCACGCACCTCGGGTTGGACGGCGCACATCCTGGAGCAACTCGTCGACAACCGCCTCTACAGGCCGCTGAGCGAGTATGTCGGGCCTGCCGTTGGCAAGACCGTGACTCCGCTGGAAGAGAGAGCCTAGAAGGCTTTCTCTCCGGGAAGAAACCTGGGGATGTTGCGGGATGGGTCGCGCTCGAGTATCTTACAGACATGAGCGAACTCAGGGTTCAATCCGGCGCTGTCATTGCCCTGCGGCTTTTTGACATCGCCTACTCCATCGATCTGAAGCGGGTCGAGGATCTCTGGTCGCAAGGAAGCGGTAGATCCACCAGCCGTAGTCGCCTGAGTTCCGCACCCCCGAAGGCCCTGACCTTTGATGTGCCCCCTGTCCTACTGACGATGACTCCTGTGATGCTGGAGATCGCAGGAGTCAGTCATCAGGCTTCAGTCTCAGCGCGTCTCTATGACTTCGGAGTGGTGGCCCTCTCCGTCCGTGTGCCCGCGATGGATCTGAGTTGGGAAGATTACTCAGCCCTCTGCGAGGCGGTGGACCGGAGCATCGGACCAAATGCCCCGGGAGGCCCGTGGCAGAATCTCCTGAAACAGATCAGGGACTCACTCACTTCTGCAATGACAAGGCCTAATGACTCGACTCTGGAGGAGGATCACCTCGTGGCCATTGTTCAGAAATGGGACAAATCGGTCATCGGAGCCGATCTTCCGGAATTGATCGACCTCGTGCCGATCCTCTCGGGCGAGAACCGCCCTCTCTCCGAGAAGACCCGCAAGGATCTGCTGAAACAGCGCTTCTCCTACTACGAGGACGATCTGGTTGTGGTGACCTGGGACAGAGCCTTCATTTACGAGCCCCGCAGCGATTCCGATGTCTCCGACATCCTTGAGGTGGCCAATGCGCAGTTGCTTGAGTTCCGCTACTACGACGAGCTGCTCGATGACGAATTACCCCGCATGTACGAGCTCGTGAAGCAGGCACGACGGGCTACAAACCTTTTGGCACCAAGACGCTTCGCGGACCTTGCCCGTAAGCTCTACACGCTAGTCGCCGAGGTGACAGAACTCACCGAAAAGGCCGACAACGTGCTCCAGGTGACCGAGGATGTCTATCTGGCCCGCATCTACTTGGCTGCGTTGGAGATCTTTCGCGTGCCAACGGTAAGCGCCGCAGTGGACCGGAAACTCTCCATCGTCAGGGACACCTACGCAGCCCTCTACGCCGAGGCGTCCGGTTCACGAGGGGAACTTCTTGAGGTGGCGATCGTCGTACTGATTGTGATCGAAATCGCGATCGCTCTCCTACACCACACCGTTTGAGCGAACTGCAGATTCTAGATGTCCGAATTGATCGTAGAATTATATGCAACCTTGGTTTTTCCATTCATCGGATCCGTGGTGTTGGTGTAGTTCCACGCGACTTTTTGCCTGATATCCACCTTTTGAAGTCCCTTCGGTAGGATCTCAATCATGCCGACACCCGGATAAGTCCCCATATTCGGACCTTGCCACCACTTTCCGCAAACCGCTCCTCCGGTGATGCAGGGTATACCATTCAACTCAAGGCGCTCGTTGAGATGAACATGTCCTTGGAGAATTGCCACGACAGGCCGATTCCGGAGTTTTTCCATCACCAGGTTCGCATTCAGGACGCGAACTCGTCCCGGTGAGGGACCGACCAGCGGCCCTAAGGACCCCGTAACCCCGGTGCGAAACGGAATATGCGTGCAAAGGATGATCGGCTCGCTGGAG
>CAIXGT010000167.1 GCA_903919105.1 uncultured Spartobacteria bacterium
ATCTGCTCGAGTTCGTTGCGCTCCCCTCGGGCCCCGTGCCGATCGAGGAGGTCGAGTCGATCGAGGAGATCCGCCGCCGCTTCACCACGGCCGGCATGTCGCTCGGAGCCCTGAGCCCCGAGGCCCACGAGACCCTGGCAATCGCCATGAACCGCATCGGAGGCAAGTCGAACAGTGGAGAGGGTGGAGAGGATCCTCGCCGCTTCAAGCGTCAGGAGAACGGTGACTGGGCCAACAGTGCCATCAAACAGATCGCCTCCGGTCGTTTCGGCGTCCATGCCGCTTATCTTGCGAGTGCCAAGGAAATCGAGATCAAAATGGCCCAGGGGGCCAAGCCCGGAGAGGGCGGGCAGCTTCCCGGTCACAAGGTTACCGCGTACATCGCCAAGCTCCGCAATTCGGTTCCCGGCGTCACCCTGATTTCCCCTCCTCCCCACCACGACATTTACTCGATCGAGGATCTGGCCCAGCTCATTTATGACCTCAAACAGGTCAATCCGCGCGCCAGGGTTACGGTAAAGCTCGTCGCCGAGGCAGGCGTCGGAACGGTTGCAGCAGGGGTGGCCAAGGCCCATGCAGACATCATTCTCGTCAGTGGTCATGACGGTGGCACAGGTGCCTCTCCCCTAAGCTCCGTGAAGCATGCGGGTGGCGCATGGGAACTCGGTGTCGCCGAGACCCATCAGGTCCTCCTGCTGAATGGCCTCCGCAACCGCGTCACCCTTCGTACCGACGGCGGCATGCGTACCGGCGAGGATATCGTCCATGCAACGCTACTCGGCGCCGAGGAGTACAACTTTGGAACCGCCGCGCTCATTGCCATGGGCTGCGTCTATGTCCGCCAGTGCCATCTCAACAACTGCCCGGTCGGCGTCGCCACCCTCGACGACCGTCTTCGTGCCAAGTTCAAGGGCAAGCCCGAGAATGTGGTCAACTTCTTCAACGCCGTTGCAGAAGAGGTCCGCAGCATCATGGCCCGCCTCGGATTCCGCACCATCGACGAGATGGTCGGCCGTACCGAGTGCCTGCGCCAGAAGCACATTCCCAATCACCCGAAGGCGAACACCGTCGATCTTTCACGCCTCCTCAAGGATGTGGTGAAGGATGATCCGACGGCCGTCCGCTACGCCACGCGTGACCGGAACGATCCCGAGCATGACCAGCCGCTCGACGACATCATCCTGCAGGATGCCGAGGAGTCCATTCGTGACGCCAAGGCCGTGAAGCTCTCCTACAAGGTCGACAACACGAACCGCTCTTTGGCTACCAAGGTGTCCGGAGAGGTCGCCTATCAGTATGGTGAAGAGGGACTTCCCGAGGGCACCCTCGAGCTCGACCTCACCGGCACCGCCGGCCAGAGCTTTGGAGCGTTCCTAGCCCCGGGCATCAAGCTCGTCCTCACGGGTGAGGGAAATGACTATGTCGGCAAGAGCATGAGCGGCGGCGAGATCATCGTCCGCCCCCTGCCCGATCACCGCTTCGTTCCCGAGAAGAACAGCATCATCGGCAACACCGTCATGTACGGAGCCATCGCAGGACATCTCTTTGCGAATGGACGCGCCGGCGAACGCTTCTGCGTCCGTAACTCGGGCGGCACTGCCGTCGTCGAGGGAATCGGGGATCACGGATGCGAATACATGACCGGCGGCACCGTTGTCGTCCTCGGTTCCACAGGTAAGAACTTCGGCGCGGGCATGACCGGCGGCGAAGCCTTCGTTCTTGATTTGGAGGATAAGTTTCTCGGCCGCTACAACGATCAGTTGGTGGGTGCTGCCCGAATCGAATCCGCTGAAGATGAAGCCAAGCTCAAGGATCTGGTGGTTAAGCATCACGAGAAAACCGGCAGTCCTCAGGCCGCGCGAATTCTCGCCGACTGGAAGGGCCATCTGGAACAGTTCTGGAAGGTCACTCCTCACGTCCCTGCAGCCAAGCCGATCGAGGAGAAGAAGGTCGAGGAGGGCAAGACCATCATCACTGAGGCCATCACGGCTTCACCGAAGGCCTAGCCCAACTGGAGACTGTTAGGTCAGCAGACCAAGAGAGGGATGGAAGCTCATCCTTTATCCCTGCGTCTCTGCGCCTCTGCGGAAAAATATTGCCCCTTCCTCTTCTTCCTCCAAGTGATAGGGTGAAGCCATGAAGAAGGCTGATCCGCTTGCGCCCAGGATTGTTCAGCAATTGGCTGTCTTTCTTGAGAACAAACCGGGAGCACTGGCTGCTGTCTGTGACGCGCTGGCGATCGCAAAGATCAATATCTTCGGCCTCACGGTTTCCGACACCACGGATCATGCCGTGGTGCGCATGGTGGTCAGCAATACCGAAAGAGCGATGGCTGTCTTCGAGTCCTACGGCACGCTAGTCGTCGAGAGCGATGTCGTGATGATCCAAAACGACAACAAGCCCGGAAGCCTCTCCCGGATCGCCCATGCTCTTTCGGCCAAGAAAATCAATATCGACTACGGTTATCTGGCCTCCATGCCCTCAGCGAAGAAAGGACTGCTCATTATTCGTGTAACCGATCCAAAAAGGGCTCTGGCGGTTCTTAAGAAACTCGACTCCGAATAAGGAGTGCTTGAGATTGGGGTCATCGGGGCGTTGCCTCCCACCCATGACCATTCCCAACAGCGACGTTACCTCAACAATCCAGTTAGCTCTGGCACCAGTCTTTCTGCTTACCGCAGTTGTGATGCTCATCACCGCCATCAGCGGCCGCTTGGCTCGGGCCATCGACCGGATGCGCTTCATTCACGGCGAACTGCTGGCTATTGAAAAGCTCACACCTTCCCTAGAATCACACTATCGTGTCGAATTCGCGGAGGTTCGCATCAGGGGTCGTATGTGTGCCATTGCGATCTTCTTTGATGTCTTGAGCGGGGTGCTTATCTCGTTGACTGTTCTGGAAATCTTTTTCTTTAAGGCGGGAGTCAGGCACCTTCAAGGCAGCTATGTGGTGGCGACATTCGTCGCAGGATTGATTTCCTTCATGACGGCGCTGATAGTGGTGTTGGTGGAAGTTGTCTATGCCCACCGATCGGTTGGATGGGATCTTCCGAGCCATCCTGACAAGCAAACTTAATTATCCTCGGACAAAGTGGGTAAAAATCCTGAGCGAGGCATTAGTCTCCTGACCTGCTTCTCCTTGGTCACGGCCACGATGGTGGGAACTGGGGTCTACACGAGCCTGGGCTTTCAGTTACAGGATCTCCGGAGCGGATTCTCCATTCTCTGCCTCTGGGCGCTCGGAGGACTGATCTCCCTCTGCGGTGCGCTCTCCTATGCCGAGGTAGCGGCCAGAATTCCCCGCTCTGGCGGTGAATACACTTACCTCTCTGAGATCTACCATCCGTCGCTGGGATTCATGGCGGCCTGCGTTTCCCTGATTGCGGGATTCGCCGCACCAATCTCGCTCTCGGCCATCGCATTCGGCACCTACCTGCATGCGGCGCTTCCCCTATGCCCGATCCGTCTCTCAACAGTATTGGCCGTCGCGCTGATCTCCCTACTTCACCTTGGATCACTGAAAACTAGCTCGCTGCTTCAGAATGGTATGACCGGACTGAAGTTCCTGCTCGTGGGTCTTTTCATTGCGGCAGGAATCGGAAGCGCCTTCCTGCATCCTCATTCCCTGAAACTCCTTTTGCCCCAACCAGGATCGCTTGGAGAGCTGGCTCGACCAACTTCCGGAATCGCCCTGCTCTTTGTCCTCTACGCCTATTCCGGGTGGAATGCCGTGACCTATCTTGCAGGTGAGGTGAGGAACCCCCAAAGGGCAGTCGGTCTGTCTCTCGTGATCGGCACTCTGGCCGTGACGCTCTTCTATGTGGTGCTCAATGCCGTCTTTCTGACGGCGGCTCCGGAGAATGACCTGCGAGGGGTGTTGAATGTGGGAAGTGTTGCGGCAACTCACCTGATCGGTCCCATAGGAGGGCGGATCATGTCGGGGATCATCGCCCTCGGTCTCCTTGCTTCGATCAGCGCCATGATCTGGGCGGGTCCCCGGGTGACGCAGCGTGTCGGAGAAGATTATCCTGTCTTAGGCATGCTCGCCAAAACCCACGACGAGATTCCTGCCCGGGCAATTCTTCTGCAACTGGCGCTCGTGCTGGGACTGATCGCTTTCGGCACCTTCGAAACAGTCCTCGTCTTTGCACAGATTCCGCTTCTGCTCTGCCTGATGCTTGGCGTCATTGGCCTGTGCGCGCTCCGCAAAAGAAGAACTGATTTTGAGATGCCGGGCGGCGAAACTTCCTTTACCTGTCCGCTCTATCCTTTGCCGCCGATCGTCTTCCTGATCTGCTCGGGCGCCGGATTGCTCTACTCGTTGGTCACGAAGCCATGGATTGCCCTTGCAGGTGTGATGCTTATGCTGATCCCTCTTTTCCTCCACCGATGGATTTCACCAAAGCGTCTTTCCTGATCCGTCGTAGCGCACTCCTACTGGTTTGGGTGAGTGCCGTTTCTTTGCTCCATGCCTCGTCGTTGCAGGAGCAGGCGGAGTTCTTGGCCGGCATTCCACTGCCAAGGCAGAGCGTTCTCTCTCCCCTCCAGCAGTCACCCGAGTACCGCGATCATCAGAAGCAGCTTCAGGAGCAATGGACCTTCTGCAGAAGAATCCGATACGAAGCGATGCAGCAGTGGGGGCGCGAGCATCTGTCGCAGGATCCAGCCAGTCGTGGCATCCTTCGTTATCTGTTCGGTGGCCCCGACTTCCTAAACGCCTACGCCTTCTTCCCTGACACCCGTGTCATGGTCCTCGGGGGACTAGAGCCGGTCGGAGATCTCCCTCCACCCGAAGCACTCGACCCCTCGGCGCTCGGCATCGCACTGAAGGGTCTCGACGAGGCACTCCACACCTCCCTCTTTGCGGGATACTTCATCACAAGTGAAATGAAGCCTCAGCTGGCCCAAGGTTCCTTTCAAGGCGTCCTTCCCGTGCTTTTTACAGAATTGGCCCTCACCGGGAATATCATCGATGCCGCGCAGATGATTCGTCCCTTCGGCTCTCCCGGCGTCCAGATCATCTATCATCGTCCGGGAGGACCATCTCAAACGCTCTATTATTTCAAAGCGGATCTCTCGAACGGCAAGGAGTGTCGCAACTTCCTGAGCTGGCTGCGGGATCTCGGATCAGGTGCCTCCTACCTGAAGGCAGCCTCCTACCTCCTGCCGCTCGATGCTTTTTCCGAAACCCGCAATTTCCTCCTGAATACCTCCCAACTAATCCTCCAGGATGATTCGGGCATACCCTATCGCTATTTCACTCCAGGCACGTGGAGAATCCAGCTTTTCGGCGTCTACACCGATCCCCTACCGATCTTCAAGCTACGCCGTGAAGCCGAGTTGGAGGCAGCTTATGGGACAACTTACTTCAAGGGATCGCTCCCCTTCGGCGCCGGCTACCATGTGAATGCCAGCGATGCCAATCTGCTCCTCGCAACCAAGGAGGGAGGTTCACTTGGAACTCAGCAACCGATGCCCGAAATGCCTCTCCCTGCTCCTGCCGTCTCAGCGTTCTCCTCGCCAACACCTAAACCGACCCCCATACCGATCCGCAAAGCACTTCCGGTGCCGATCAGAAAAGCTCTTCCCGTACGGCCTCCGAGACAAAAACGACACCACGGGATCCAAATTCCCACACCGACTCCCTCACCAACACCGGAGATGGTAGCGATACCTGTGGCAACGCCTTTACCCATAGTCCTCCCATCTTCAGAAATTGCTCCCACACCTATTCCAGAGACTGTGCCAACTGCTCCCAGCGCGCTTCCCCCAATTCCCGTTGCCGAACCGCTCCCTAAAACAGACACAGGCAAACCGATCGATTAGAAAAGTTGAAGTCGAGTCAGTGCCACAAAATGCACAAGAGGCACAGGGATCCCTCTGTAATTCTCTCTTTTGTGTTTTTTGTGCCTTCTGTGGCTACATTTCATAACGTTCCCTAAATCTTCCAGATTCGGTCAGCCACTAGGATCACGACAAAGAGCAATCCGATCACCGCATTGGTCTCGAAGAAGGCTTTATTGATCTTTCCAAGGTCGAGTGTTCGCGCAATGCGATGCTCATAAATCAAAAGGAAAGGCACAGGAAGCAGCCCCAAGAAATAGATCATCCCTAGATGGGCAGAGAGACCAAAGCCGATGAGACCAAGGAGCATCCCCAGATGCAGCCCTCCGGCAAGCTTCAGAGCACCCGGAACTCCCAGCCAGACGACCATCGAGCGGAGGCCCTCACGACGATCTGCCTCCACATCCTGCGTGGCATAGATCATGTCGAATCCCGCCACCCAGCAGAGTACTCCCGCCGCCAGAATGATCGGCGGCCAGGCAAACGAACCGGTGACAGCAAGCCATGCCCCGACAGGAGAGACCGAGAGGGCAAGCCCTAGAAAAAACTGGGCAGCATGGGTGAAACGCTTGGTCAGGGAGTAAAGAAAGATGATGCCGAGCGCCATAGGGGAGAGTAGCAGACAGATCCGATTGATAAAAAATGTCGTGCCGACAAAGAGCAGGGCACTGATCAGGCACGTAGCGATGGCTGCTCCCTTTCCGATAAGCTTATGACGTCCGGCTGTCCGGGGATTCCGCTTATCGATCTCCCAATCGGCGATGCGGTTGAAAGTCATCGCCGCAGTACGAGCAAAGATCATGCAGAGGAGGATCTGGCCGAACAACCTCCACCCCGGAAAACCTCCCGTGGAACTCGCCGCGACCACCATCGACCCAAGGGCAAACGGCAAAGCGAATACCGTGTGCGAAAACCTGATGAAGGTGAGAAAACGGGAGAGGAAGCTCAAAGCTTTTTAATAGGGAACTCAGGAACTCAGTAAAAGCGGAGGGGCTTTTCTACTGAAGTGGCCTTGTCGATGGTGGGTTGATGGCAGACTTCGATGCCGGGCCCGAGGAGATGAGTGAAGGATCGTTAACGAGCTTTTTCATCCTTCATAATTCATCCCTCATCCTTTTCGCTTATTTGCTCCCAGGCTTCACAGCGGGGATGCCAACGAGATCTTCAGGGAGCGCATCGGCAGGGAAGGTCTCAGGCGTCATTTGAACAAGGCTGACAAAAGGGCATCCGAAATCGGGGAGATTCCCGCCGCTACGATCGACGATCGATCCAGCAGCCACCACAACACCTCCAAGCCCCCTGATGATCTCAATGGTCTCTTGGACTCGACCGCCCCTCGTGACGACATCCTCTGCAACTAGGAATCGCTCACCGGGCGTGATCTCGAACCGGCGCATCACAAGGCCACCATTCCCATCCTTCTCCACAAAGATGTGCCGGGTGCCGAGATGCCGGGCGACTTCCTGACCGACGATGATTCCACCCACGGCCGGAGAGACCACGGTTGGTTTCTTCCCATCGACCTCGGTATAAAAAGGACGCAGTTTCTCCGCCAACTCACCACAGACCTGAGCTGCCACAGGCGCATCCTGAAGGAGCAGGGCACACTGGAAAAATTCCCGGCTGTGTAGGCCGGAGCGGAGGATGAAGTGACCATGGAGCAGGGCTCCGGTTTTTTTAAAAAGGGAGAGGACGTCGGTCATGGAGGAAAGGGGTTTAGGCTGGAGGCTATTAGACTGTTAGGAAAGCGGAAGGGGCGTGAAAAAGTTCAGCTGGGACGTTTTATCCTTCCAACGGTTTTAACCTTTTAACTCTGTTCCCCTCGTTGCGGTGCACCGACGAAGGAGACGCCGCGCTTCTGGCGGTCGAGGAATTCCTTGGCCAGGACGCGGTAAGCAGTTGCTCCGGGCCCCTTGGGGTCATACTCGAGGATGGTCTTGCCGAAGCTCGGTGCCTCGCTGATGCGAACGGAGCGGGGGATTGCTGCATTGAAGACGACCTCCTCGAAGTGAGCGCGGACATCACGTACGACGGCGGCGCTGATGTTGGTGCGGACATCAAGCATGGTCATCAGCAGTCCGCTCATGGCTAGGGTCGGGTTGGCGCCGGACTCACGGATCTGTTCCATGACGCTGACCAGCTTGCCGAGTCCCTCGAGGGCGTAGTATTCGCACTGGATCGGGATGAGAAGCTCGTCGGCGGCACTCAAGGCATTGGTCATCAGGATGCCAAGCGATGGTGGACAATCGAGAATGATGAACTCGAAACGACCCGAATTGCGAACCGGGTCCAACACATTGCGCAGTTGACCAAGATGACCCTCCATGCGGGCGACCTCGATCTCCGCACCAGCCAGGTCGAGGTCTGCGGGAATACCGGCGAGATTTGCAAGTCGCGTCTCCTGGATCAGATCCTCCATCGGAGTCTCGCCGATCATTGCAGCGTAGAGGCTGCTTCCGGCACCAGTCTCGAGTCCCAAGGCGCTGGAGGCATTCCCCTGGGGATCCAGATCAAGCAAGAGGACGGGATGCCCTGACTCCGCAATGGCGGCGGCAAGGTTGACCGAAGTGGTGGTTTTTCCGACGCCACCTTTCTGGTTGGCGATGGCGATGACTTTGGTCTTCATGGCGGTTAGTTTGCCGCCCCTCCATAGTAATCGGCAAGCCCTTGCGCCACCGCATCGGCATATTCCCTGTAAATGCTTGGTTCGGAAACACCACCGACATTCCTTCGGCCGATGTAATCCCCCAGCTGGACCCTGTTGAAGACAGGGCGGCTATTCATCACGTACGGCTCGCAGTAGACAACCGGGCACTCGAAGAGTCTATTGGCCAGCAGGTTGCGAACCCAGAGGTAGGGGTTGGATGAGGCTGGAATGGCATTGGCGCTATGGTAGATAAAGGGAGGAAGACCAGTGACTGTGGCCAAGGATCGTGCGACGGCCTCGGAGGCTCCGAGTTCCTCGTGATGAGTTCCCCCGAGCAACTTCACCAGCATGGTGTAGCGTTCATCCTCATGCAGGAGTTCATTGCCAGACATATCCCCAGAGAGGAGAAGGTGGAGATGGTTCTTGTCGGTGAGGGTCGGTCGCGCGGGATTGCCCCACTCCTCGGCATTGAAATGCAGGCAGACGACGAGATCGGGGCGGATCACGGAATTGACCAAGCGGGCTCTGTTTCGGATCTCGCCGACGCGATAAAACAGCCGCTCTGCCTCGAACTCCAGACGGGTTGAGGAAAGTGGCACCCCCTCTTCCTGCAGAGAACCTGCTGCCGCGTTCCTGAGCTTTCCCGGACGCAGGGACGTGGTGGCACCGTTTTTCGTCCTTGTAAGCCAGACATCCGCACCCATCGCCTCGAGCCGTTGCTTGAGTAGCTTGGCCACGATCAGCGTCATCTCTCCCTCCTCGACCGGCCTCGAGTGACCGATCTGGAACCAGCGTGCCTCCATCTTGGCGAAG